>JAUVGM010000039.1 GCA_030593785.1 Gammaproteobacteria bacterium
ACTGGCAATTGAACTATCACCTAAGTCAGCCAATTCAATATTGATCCCGGTATTTCCAGCAAAAGCCATTTCACATACCGTGGCCAGTAAGCCACCATCCGAACGGTCATGATAGGCAAGCAATAAGCCTTTCTTATTTAATTTTTGTATAACGCTAAAGAAGCTCTTCAAACTATTGGCATCATTTAAATCTGCACTATGATGACCAAGCTGTTTATACACTTGCGCCAAACAGGTTGCGCCTAATCTGTTTTTACCTTTACCTAAATCAATCAGGATTAAATTACTGTCACCTAAGTCTGTGCGTAATTGCGGTGTTAGTGTTTTTGAAACATCTTCAACAGGTGCAAAGGCAGAAATAATGAGTGATAAAGGTGCCGTGACTGAATGAGTTGTATCGCCTTCATCCCACACTGTTTTCATCGACATGGAATCTTTTCCAACAGGAATCGCGATTCCCAGTTTTGGACAAAGTTCTTCGCCAACAGCTTTAACAGCATCATATAAACCAGCATCTTCACCCGGATGTCCTGCAGGTGCCATCCAGTTTGCAGATAACACCATGTCGCTGATTTTATTTATACGCGCAGCTGCGATATTCGTGATCGCTTCACCCACGGCCATACGTGCAGATGCTGCATGATCCAACAAAGCAACCGGTGTACGTTCACCCATCGCCATGGCTTCACCTTTTAAGGTGTCATAGGCTGCTGCTGTTACAGCAACATCTGCCACTGGAACTTGCCAAGGGCCAACCATCTGGTCACGCGCAACCATGCCCGTTACGGTACGATCGCCAATGGTAATTAAAAAGTTTTTCGACGCTACTGTTGGCAGTGCTAATACTCGTTTTACTGCTTCTGGAATTTTAATCTCGTCTAGAGAAAATTCAGTTTTTGCTACTGGGTGGTGTTTCACATCACGGCGCATTTTTGGCGGTTTGCCTAAAAGCACATCCATCGGCATATCGATTGGCGTATTGTCAAAATGGCCATCACCAACAATAAGGTTTTGCTCTTTTGTCGCTTCCCCAACAATAGAGAACGGGCAGCGTTCACGCTCACAAATAGCGCTAAAAGAGTCGATATTCACTGAACTAACAGCTAAAACATAGCGTTCTTGAGCTTCATTACACCAGATTTCCATCGGTGCCATACCTGGCTCATCATTTGGTATTAAACGCAGCTCAAATTTGCCACCACGACCACTGTCGTTCACAAGCTCAGGTAAGGCATTGGATAAACCACCGGCTCCTACATCGTGAATACTAATAATAGGGTTTTGATCACCCAATTGCACACAAGTATCGATCACTTCCTGAACCCGACGTTCAATTTCCGGATTGCCACGCTGTACCGAGGCAAAATCTAAACTTTCATGACTATCACCCGATGCCATGGATGAAGCCGCACCGCCCCCCAAACCAATCAACATCGCAGGGCCACCTAAGACAACAATTTGTGAACCGGGTGGAATGTCATTTTTATCGACATGATCTTCGCGAATATTGCCCAGACCACCGGCCAACATGATCGGCTTGTGATATCCACGTACTTCTTCACCGGCAAAGCTAGTCACTTTTTCTTCGTATGTTCTGAAATAACCACAAATATTTGGACGGCCAAATTCATTATTAAATGCTGCGGCACCGATGGGCGCTTCCAACATAATATCGAGAGCTGAAACAATTCGACCCGGTTTGCCAAAATCGGTTTCCCACGGCTGAGGCGATGCGGGTAATTTTAAATTTGATACAGAATAACCACTGAGTCCTGCTTTTGGTTTAGAGCCACGACCGGTTGCGCCTTCATCACGAATCTCACCACCTGAACCTGTTGCCGCGCCCGGGAAAGGTGCAATCGCGGTGGGATGATTATGGGTTTCAACCTTCATTAATATATGAATATTTTCTTCATGATATTCATATTGATGACTGTGCGGTTCAGCAAAAAAACGCCCTGCTTTTGAGCCCTTCATTACCGCTGAATTATCGTGATAAGCCGATAAGACTCCACCGGGATTTTTCTGGTGTGTATTTCGAATCATGCCAAACAACGATTTTTTCTGCTCTTTGCCATCAATCACAAAGTCTGCATTAAAGATTTTATGCCGGCAATGCTCTGAGTTCGCCTGAGCAAACATCATGAGCTCGACATCAGTCGGATTACGATTCATGGTCTTGAAATTTTCTACCAGGTAGTCAATTTCATCTTCAGCCAGCGCCAAACCTAAATCTGTATTCGCTTTTACCAGAGCATCTCGACCGCCGAGTAAAATATCGATACTTTGTAATGGTGCCGGCTCGGCATGGTGAAATAATCGTTCAGCCTCATCAACATCCGAAAAAACCGATTCCGTCATGCGGTCATAAAGTAATGCGCTTATGGTATTCCAATCAGAGCTATCCAGTGAGTTGCCACTTACTACTTTATATAAAATACCACGTTCAATCCGACGTACATCTTTTAAACCACAATTATGGGCAATATCACTGGCTTTACTCGACCAGGGCGAAATCGTTCCCGGACGCGGTATAACAAGAAATACACTCGCATTTGCCACTTCAGAATGAGATTCAGTATGTAGTAAAGAATCCAGAACGGCTTTTGCATCAGAATCGAGTGTTTTATCGACATCAACAAAATGCATGAAGCTTGCGTGTATTTCAGTAACAGCAGGCACCACCGATTGGAGAGATGTTAAAAGTTTATTTTTACGAAAGTCAGAGAGGGCAAAACCGCCGGGCAATTGCAGCATGTGCTTTTAGTCCAGTTGTGAGGTTAAAAGGAAAAATGCGATCATACACTATCCCGCTTTTAACGTCAGGCCTTTAGCGGTACACCGGACAACAAGTATGAGGCAAAAAGCCATATCAATTCAAAAATCTTGTTTCATCCTATATTTTCCTGATTGATTAAAGAAATACCCAAAAGTGTGAACAACGTCACACTTTTAAAGACACAGAAAAAATACTGATTAAAAACTTAAAGACATTACATGTGCCTGCCGATAAGTGACGCAAATGGTGATATTGCAAGCTTAAGGCGAACTTATAAATATCAATCGTAATCTATATTGCATTAATAAATGCAATATAGACACATAGGATCATTAATGATTTTTCGGGAGTTAATTTGAAAATTAAGGTTGCTTTACATGGCATGGATAAGCGTAGTGAAGATCGCATGTTAAATATATTTTCGATGAATTTTAAAGGTCAATGTGAATACTCTGATATCGATAATTCAGACACTGTCATCATTGACATGGATGATAAAGATGTAGCCTCCGAATGGACCGAGTTTAGAGTTAAATACCCTGATGTGCCTGTCATCATATTGGCAAAAAATAATATTGAGTTAATTGGAACGACATATATCTCCAAGCCTGCAAAAATAGCCGAACTTTTAACCGCGCTAAAAAGTTCAAGCAACAAAGAAATAAGTACAAATCTTAACGAAAATAAAAACACACTCAAAGTCGCTAACGCACTGGAAAGTCGTGATCAAACACCAACGACGAATAAAGAAACACCCGTATCTTTTGGGATTTTTTATAACCCTGAACAATTTTTACAAGGAAAAATTCTTCACGTTATCAATGAAGGTAATAAAATAAAAAAAAGCATGTTTTTAAAATGCTGGAAAGATCATTGGATTGTAACTTTCCCCGGTTCAAACTCTATATTGCAAAATGTAGGGGATAAAAAAATTAAAACACTTGGCCTGGTTCAGTTGGGAGATGATGGTACTGAACAGTTTTCTTATAGTGAACACCAGTTTTCCGACAATGAAATTTTACTCATGGCTGACACACCGACTAACAAAGTAAAACTTACTCTTATAGAACAATTCATCTGGAACCTGACTGTAAAAACCGCACGAGGCCGTGTACCAGAAGGAACATCATTAGACGACCTATATGTATTACAATACTGGCCAAACCTACCCCGCCTTTTACACATTCCAAATGCGATGCGTATAAGTGCTTTTTGGCTCGGTAGACCTCAATCTATAAATAATATTATTTTAAAACTAAGTATTCCACTAGAAGATGTTTTAACTTACTTTAGTGCCGCAAGTGCCTCCGGAATACTAAAACCCGCAAAACGTAAAGAAGATGAAATGATCATCCCTGATATTGTAATTGTTGATAAAAAGAAACAGGGTATTTTTGCAGCACTGATTAGTAAAGTGAGCAAAAACATTATACGTAACAAAGATCTGCAGGATGATGGGGAATAATAATGTTTGATAAAGGTGCACACAAAATAATCTTTACTGGTCCCGTCGGCTCGGGTAAATCAACTGCAATTAATTCTATTAGTGATGTTGCTGTCATATCAACAGAAGAAAGAGCAACCGATGATGTTAAAAATCGAAAAGAAACAACAACCGTCGCGCTTGATTATGGAATGATAAAACTAGGTCAGGGTGAAAATATTCACATATATGGAACACCGGGACAGGAACGATTCAATTTCATGTGGGATATTCTGGTAGAAAATGCCATTGGCATTATTATACTTGTTGATAACGCAAATACTGCCCCACTTAATGATTTAAGTTTTTTTCTTAAAACATTTAATCACTTTATAAGTAATAGTGCTATTGCTGTCGGTATTACACGAACAGACTTAGGTGGAGGTCCATCATTAGCTGATTATCATCGTGTATTAAATGACTTTAATATTAACCCTCCTGTATTTGAAGTTGATGGAAGAAAGAAAAGTGACATCAGTATGCTTATTCAAGCATTACTGTTTAGTCTGGATCAAAGTTTCAATGAAACTACAGAGCAAGATGATATTACAGCATGAGTGAATATATCCTTGAATTAGAAGAGTATGGCGTTGCCTTCGGCGAAAAAATAATTTTAAGCAGTGTTAATCTTAAAGTACCTGTAGTGGGAAATGTTGTATTACTTGGCCCTTCTGGTATAGGAAAATCAACCTTATTTCGTTCTATATGTGGCATTAATTATGCTAACCCTTCGTTTAGAACCTGGGGAAAGGCGCGCTACCTGGGTGAAGAACTAAATGCAGATATGGCAGAACGCCCGGCGCTGGTTTCTCAAAACGTAAAGTTAATGATGTCTTCCATTCTGGAAAATGTCATTTTTAATTTACCTGAGCGCAGTGTCTTACAAAAAAACCAACAAATTGATATTGCCAGTCGCTTACTTGAACAAGCCAATTTAGCTGATTTAGCCTCACGACTTAACGACAATGTAATTGATCTGTCGCTTGGGCAACAACGTCATCTTGCAATCTTAAGAACAGCAGTGGCAAACCCAAAGTTAATTTGCATTGATGAACCCACAACCGGACTTGAAGATAACTATGTTGATACGTTATTAAAGTATATTTCAGAAATCTCTGAACGTCGTGCGGTGATGACCATATTACATAACCAGGGACATGCCAAAAAATTAAAAGGCATGGTTGCATTACTCGCAGGCGGCTGGATTCACGAATACAGTATTGATAATGAATTTTATAATGATCCAAAATCAAAAGCCGGCAAGCAATTTGTTAAAAGTGGTTCATGTTCGGCACTTGGCCCGGAGGTTGATAAGGAAGCTCTTGAATATATTGATTTAGATACCGTTGAGATGCCACCGCCTTTACCCAAAGCAGCAAAACAATTTGTGAGCGAAGCACTTGGACCACGAAATTTTGTCTGGTTAAAGAAGGGCATTCTGGCGGGAACACCGCAACCGGGAATTATGACGGATCTGGATTATGATTTAAAAGCATTGCAGCGCGTTGGCGTCACAAAATTAATTACCTTATTAGAGAAAGAGCTTGATGCCGAGCACATGAAACAATTTGGCATTGATTGTTTATGGCTCCCAATAAATGATATGGAAGCGCCAACAATAAACGATGCGATCAAGTGGTGTAAACGAGTAGAAAGTTTTATAGATAATGATGAGGTGACTGCATACCACTGTAAAGCAGGGATGGGCAGAACAGGAACCATGCTAACCGCTCAGCTTATTTGGGAAGGTATGGGCGCACTGGATGCACTGGAAAAGGCGCGCAAAATTGAACCCCGCTGGGTTCAGTCGGAGGTGCAGGCAAAGTTTTTAGAAGAATTTAGCGATGCTGTTAATAATACCCGCGAAAAAATAACTTCATAATACTTGAGTATTTTTCTAAAGTTAAAGGGTACAATGCCGATACCAAATTTTATAGCTGTAAAGAACAGTTCAATTTATGAATTAATTATAAGGAAACAAAAAAATGTCATTAGATACAGAATTACAAAAAGCCGTTTCAGCAGTACCTGATTGTGTTGCTGCGGGTGTGGTTGATCTTTCAACAGGTATGCTATTAGCCATTAAAACCGTTGATTCACATCCTAGTGAAGTTATGGATATATTAGCAGCAGCCACTGCGGATATGTTTCAGGGCAGCAACGTACAAATGATTGAAAATATTTTCAAAAAAGCACGTGGCGTTGAGAATGATGGCCACCACTACTTTCAGGAAATTATTGTAAACAGTGACAACTTAGTACACGTTTTTTCTCGTATGAAAGCAAATGAAGAAATTGTTGTCGCATTTGTCTGTCGCAAGAGTGTCAACCTGGGTATGGCGTTAACAAAAGTACGTGGTTCCTTGCCTGTATTAGAAGGTGCAATTTAAATAACGTTAGGTTATTTTAGTTTTATAGAAAGCTGGATGTTATATAGATCTATATAACATCCAGCTTTATTTATTCAAAAATTAATAACCGAGTAATTCACTCTGCATTTATGTATAAATAACAAAAAGTACATTAAATGTAGTACCATTGTGCGTAACACAAACATGTAAGTAACTTGAAATGCCTAAATTAGAAGTTAAAAATACAGATCAAGATCATCAGCTTCAACCGATTCTGAGTGAGCTGAATAATATTTCTGACCATATTGAAGCATCAGCAATAATGTCTCGAGATGGTTTAAGTGTTGCATCCGTATTAGGTGATGGTGTTGATCCAGACAGACTGGGGGCCATGTGTGCTGCTTTACTCGGTTTAGCTGATACAACTGCGCGTGAACTCAATCGTGGTGAATTACACCAGGTTTTAATACATGGCTCATTGGGCTTCATGTTAATTACACATGTTGGAGATAAAGCTGTTCTAGCTGTAGCAACTAAACCTGGCACAAATTTAGGTATGGTTTTTCTTGAAACAAAAAAAGCTTCCAAAAAAATATTAGATATTCTTAATTCATAAAGCTGCATTTTCAGGAGTGCAGTTACTACAAAATACCTTACCAGTACGAACATGATAGGTAATTTTAGTCCCTGGATCTAATTCAGCTTCACAGACATCACATAATGATCCCACTGTCAGGGTATCAACCTCATATCCTTCAGCCGGTATTTCTATTCCACCCACTTTTTTACCAAAAGCTGTAGATTTAACAATTTGTTTTCGATAAATCTCATCCACCGCTATCCACTGCTCAATTAACGGCTCAGCAAGATGATGCTTACGTAACGTCTCTTCCATCAGTTTTTCACGATGATCAAATAATTCATCAGAAATAACCATCCAATGATGAGCATTACGTGGTCGCTCACCAAAATAGCACTTTTCACCAGTAAATATCCCCTTCATAAATAAATACAGTTTCTCTTTAGCCCGCTGTTGAGTTGAATCTTTAAAAAAATGCGCCAGTTGTGGATCAACAAAAACCTGTGCATAAAAATCAGCAATTATTTCATTTAATAACTGGCCATCATTCAAGGCAGCCCACATTTCAGGGTTAGGTGCAAGATCACCTTTACGCTCTGTTTTTGAACTTTGTTTTTTTCTTAGTTTTTTAACTGAAGGGGCAACTTCTTTAGCCATAGTAGATTCCATAAAGTGTATCGGTAAGGTAAAAAATATTATTACTATTCATATTCATATATATCGACTTGATAGTACCAAAGTTTAATTTTATTCTCTAATTTTGATAGAAAAACTCTGTTAATTAGCATATTTTACAAGACTTATAAAAATATTAACCTCAGTTCATCTGAACAGTAACCAAGTAAATTGGTAAGGATTTGATATGTCTGCAGATATAAAATTAGCATTACTTGATTGTGATGCAGGAAGAAAGTTGGGCTGTAAAAGCTTTTGTTGCCGCCTATTAGTTCGTCTTGAAGAACATGAACGAAATGAAGTTGATCCAGAAACACAACGAACTAAAGGATATGTTGATAAAAAAGAAAATGGCACATGCTTACATCAGAATGAACAAAGCGGTTTATGTCTAAACTGGGAAAATCGTCCAAAAGTATGCCGGGAATATGATTGTAACTTTGATAAAATGTTACAAATTGTTCTTAAAAGTAGTGGTAAGAGTATTTCTGACTGGATGAAAGAATCTGTTGAAGTTTCAATAACAAAAGAAGAAGAAAAACTTGTGCCTTATATTAAAATATGAATTTAGCGTATTAAATATAAAATTAAGTTATGATCATATTACATAATAAAAATTAGGTAACCATATTGGATATTCATGAAATAGAGTCGACGCTAAAGTTATTAAACGATTCAAACTCCCAAATACTGCTCTCCATGATCATTTCTCCTGATGGCCTGGCATTAGCATACGAAGGTAATGTCGATGACCACGAAAGAACGGGCGCACTTTATATTGAGCTGCAACTTCTTTGTGAAAAAATTATGTCCGAGTTAGATTATGGCAAAGTCGAAGAAATGTTTATTCGTTCAGCATCAGGCTGCGTTGTTATGTTACCTATTGCCAATAAAGGCATCTTAGCCTGCATGGCACAGCCTAATGTGAATTTTTCGGTAATGCAACTGGTCACGTGGAAGGCCGTTAACAAGTTAAGAAAAGTTATGTAGCCCGAAGAAGAAAGTAGAGCTGTTTTAGCTAAACACCAGAAAATGTAACAATACACTTTCCGGTATTCAAATAGCTAAACACATGCTTCTTATTTCTGTATCTTTGTTATACCTAATGCTTTTAAAATAAATTTTTCATATAAAGGATCGGTATTCCCTTTTCTCATCTTACGAATAAAATATTTTTCAAAACCAATTTTTGCTTGATGCACCCATTTTCCTTTTTTGAACCACGTGACATTACGCGGTGGAATTTGAGGTAAAGCGACAAATACGGCACCTGTGTCACCCATATCAGCAAGACAAATCGCATTCCAGGTACCACACGTTTCTGGTTCTTCACCATTTAATTCATGAGTGATGTTATGCACAATCGCGGTAGCCATCGTTTCAATCATATAACCTGTTTTAGGCGCACCGGTTGGTACTGGAGTGGCTTCCACAGGAGGAATGGCAACACACACACCCGCTGCATAAATATTTTTATATTTGGGATTGCGTTGGTAATCATCGATCATGACAAAACCACGCGGGTTACATAAACCTTCTACTGCAACAACAGCATCAACACCTTTAAAAGCAGGTAACATCATTGAATATACAAACGGGATTTCATGTTGTTTTTTCACTTCACCATTATCATCCAGCTCATCAACAAACATCATGCCGTCTTCAACTTTGGTTGTTTTAGCGTTAGTAATAAACTTAATATTATGTGCGCGTAAATCACTTTCCATCATGCCTTTAGAGTCACCCACACCACCCAAACCAAGGTGGCCAATGTAAGGTTCAGAGGTAACAAAAGTCATGGGTACTTTATTACGCATTTTTTTCTTACGTAATGCACAATCCAGAATAAAAGCAAATTCATACGCTGGACCAAAGCAACTTGCGAATGGCATTGCTCCAATAATAACCGGACCAGGATTTTCAACTAACTTTTCATAAGCTGCTGTTGCATCAACCGCGTGGTCGGTTGTGCAAATTGATGTAGTGAAACCTTCCGGGCCACTACCGGGTACTTCTTCAAAGGCTAAACGTGGACCAGTTGCGATTACCAGATAATCGTAATTTACCGTATCGCCATTTTTTAAATCTAATGAATTTGCATCGGCGTTAATTGTCTCAACACGACTGTTTATGAAGTTAATTTTTTTCTTTGTCAGTGTTTTTTCTAATGGAACAGAAATCTCTTTTTTCGTTCTCCAACCTACCGCAACCCAGGGATTTGAAGGTGTAAACTGAAAATCTTCTCTTTCATCGATAACAGTTATCTCGTGATGTTTCCCTAATGCTTCTTTCATTTCAAAAGCGCAAGGCAGTCCGCCGACACCGGCACCCATAATAACAATATGTGACATGGTTTAATCCTTCAAAGTAGTGGTTAACGAATAGCTATTGACAGGATAGGAGCAAAATTCAGACCAGAACAATAAAAGCAATATAAAACAATAAGTTACATATAAAACTGCTTTATTTATGACAAAAATGACAATATATAACAAATATACTCTGTCAATAATGTCATAGCTCAATTATAGTTCTGTCATAAATGACAGGTTTAGAGGAAGTGTTATGCCAGATAAATTTTTGAAAGATCGTCGGTTTGTAAATGAATTATTAAATACCCGTACCGAACCATCCGTAATAATTAACCGGGACTACATCATTGTTGCGGCAAATGCTGCATATGAGAAGCTACATGACTTCAAAGTCGACAATACAAGTCATTGTTATGAAATTTCTCACCACTATAAGAAACCCTGTGACCTGGAAGGCGAAACATGTCCTTTAAAATTATGTCTTGAGAGTAATACCGTTCAGCGCTCCTTACATATTCACCAAACAAAACGAGGTGCTGAACATGTCGATATTAATCTTTCTCCCATTCATGATGAAAACGGTGAAATTAAATATTTCATAGAAAGTACCAAGCCCGTGAAATGCGCCAGCACTCATCCAAAAGCAACTGGCTTGGTCGGTAGCTCAATTGCATTTAACACCGTCATTGAGATGGTTCAGCGTGTTGCCTGTAGTGACGTTAGTGTTCTACTACAAGGAGAGTCTGGA
>JAUVGM010000137.1 GCA_030593785.1 Gammaproteobacteria bacterium
TAATAGCGCCTAATGTAAGATAGTCTGATAAAGCAATCATAATAAAACCTATTTTGTCTCTTCTGAATCCATTTTAACCATGCGGATACGATCATCCCGTTTCACGGCAATTTGTAAATCTGGATTTTGATGTTTTGTATTTGGTCGGCGACGCAAGGTTAAGGCAATCGCAGCAATGATCGCGACCAACAATATAACCGCGGCAATTTCAAAGGGATATACATATACCGTATATAAAACCAGCCCTAACTCACGTGTATTATTATAATCAGCTGCTTGTCGTACCGGTGATTCCAAGCCAATATTTTCCCCACCCACAACCATGTACATCATGACCATCATCGTAACAAGAACCGCAATGCCAATCGGTAAGTACTGAATAAAAGCCGCTCGCATTCTGGCAACATTAATATCCAGCATCATCACAACAAACAGGAATAAAACCATAACCGCGCCGACATAAACCAGCACTAAAGTAATCGCTAAAAATTCTGCTTCAAGTAACATCCAGATGGCTGCACAGGAAAAGAACGTCAATACAAGAAACAGTGACGCTTGTACCGGATTTTTTACCGTGATCACCATCAAGGCACTAAACACCATAATGCCAGCAAACACATAAAAAACGATATTTTCAAATCCCATTTTTCTAAATCCTGTTCTTAAATTTAATCAAACTTAACGATAAGGTGCATCAAGGGCTCGAGCAGCCGCAATTTCTTTTTCATACTTATCACCTACTGCGAGCAAACGTTCTTTAGTCATATAAAGATCGCCTTTTTTCTCACCGTAGTATTCAAAAATATGTGTTTCAACAATGGAGTCAACCGGACAAGACTCTTCACAGTAACCGCAAAAAATACATTTTGTTAAATCAATATCATAACGAGTAGTCCGTCGTGAACCATCTTCACGTGGTTCTGATTCAATAGTAATAGCTAATGCTGGACAGACTGCTTCGCAAAGTTTGCAAGCTATGCAACGTTCTTCACCATTAGGATAACGACGTAATGCATGTAACCCACGAAAGCGTGGCGATAATGGTGTTTTATCATCGGGATACTGCAGGGTAAATTTGCGTGCAAAAAAGTAACGGCCAGTTACACCCAGGCCAATTCTTAACTCTTTAAGCGACAAACTTTTTATAAATCGAATAAATCCTGACATGTCTATTCTCCCAACCTCACGAAGCCCCACCACCAAGGCCGAACCAGCCTTGTAATACAAAGATACCTACCACTAATAACCAAACGATGGTGATCGGAATAAACACTTTCCAACCTAAACGCATAATTTGATCATACCGATAGCGCGGGAACGTAGCACGGAACCATAAGAACAAGAATAAGAAGATGGCCATCTTGGCAAAGAACCAATGTATACCATCACCTAAAACCCAGCCCAGTACAGGAACATCTGCAAAAGGTGCAATCCAGCTAACAGGGAACATGGATAACCAGCCGCCCATAAACATGATTGCCGTTAAAGCTGCAATTAAGATCATGTTGGCATATTCAGCCAGGAAGAAAACAGCAAAGGCCATGCCGGAATAATCAACATGGAAACCAGCAACAATTTCAGACTCACCTTCAGCAACGTCAAACGGTGCCCTGTTTGTTTCTGCAACACCCGAGATAAAGTAAATGACGAATAGCGGGAACAAGGGAATAAAGAACCAGTTAGCAAGACCGTATTCACCGCTTTGTGAATTGACTATTTCACCCAGGTTTAAACTTCCTGCCGCAATCAATACACCTACCAAAGCAAAACCCATCGCAATTTCATAAGAAACAATTTGTGCTGCTGAACGCATGGTACCTAACAATGCATACTTAGAGTTTGAAGACCAACCCGCAATGATAACGCCATAAACACCAACAGAGGTTAATGCGAGGACATATAAAAGTGCAGCATTAACTTCGGCTAAAACAATACCTTCACCAAAGGGTATAACAGCCCAGGCAGCAAGTGCTGGTCCAAGAGATAATAACGGTGCAGTCAGGAACAAATATTTATTCGCCCCTGTTGGAATTATGATTTCCTTAAACATGAGCTTAACGGCATCAGCAATCGGTTGTAATGAACCACGCGGACCCACCATGGTTGGTCCCATACGCACTTGCATTGCGCCGATAACTTTTCGTTCAGCTAATGTTAAGTAAGCAACACTCAGCATGAGTGGCACCATGATCACAACAATCTTTAAAACGATCAAAATAACCGTTTGTAATGCTTCTGGTAGCATGTGGAAATACACAACTATCCAATCCTGAAACAGTAGTGTCAGCCAATCAATACTTGTATTTAACCATTCCATCTATCGTTCCAACTCTCTCAATTAGCTTTTAGTACTTAAAGTTATTTCGGAATAAGCCGAATCAAATACTTCAACACCCTGTACGCCTTGTGGAATAACAGCGCAGTTATCTGGAATTGAATCTTCGATATATACTCTTAATTTTAATTTTGTCTTGTTTTGAATTACGACAACATTATCTTCATCTTGAATATTGTTTTGTTTTGCCAGCTCTGCATTAATAATTACACAAGCTGAAAGAGCATCATCTGTTTGTTGTAGAGCATCCGAACGACGCACTACACTATCAACTGCATAAATTGGCAGTACACCAATACGTTGTATGTTTTCTGCATCTTTCGCCAATGCTTTAGGACAACGCCATTGCATCTTATTAGAGCTATCCATCGTACCCGCTTGTTGTTTAGCTTCATCACGAACATCTTCCGATGTAATGTAATCAAAGCCTTCCAACTCAAAGATATTCCCGAGTACACGTAATACTTTCCATGCTGGACGTGTTTCAGCTAAAGGCGTTACTGCACCAGCGAAACTCTGCCATGCGCCTTCCGCATTTACGTAAGTTCCTGATGTTTCACTCGAAGGTGAAATCGGAAGCAAGACATCAGCATAAGCTTTCATTTCTTCAGTCACATAAGGTGTCATCGAAATTACAAAGTCAGCATCGTTAACGGCTTTCATTGCAGTCGATGGACTGGCCGTATCAAATTCGGGTTCTACATCTAAAAGAACAAATGCATTCATGCCATTGGTAAACATCTCATTTGCAGTTTTACCATTAGACGATTCTCCACCACACAAACGATTTGGTAGTACACCCGTTAAGTAAGCACCAGCGGCATTTGCACCATCTGATAAAGTACTCATGGTTGCACCAGAAAGTTCTGCAATCATATTTGATAACGCACGCAAATCAGCTAACTGTGGTTGCAACATGGCTTGAGTACCGAGAATAACCGTTGCTTTTTCTGCACTGTGTAGATGTTTTGCTATTTCAAGATGAGCATCATTTGCTTTAATGTTACTTAATAAAGCATCCAGACCTTCCGCAGCAGATGACCCGGTTAAGCTCAATAACGCTTTCGTTATTGCAGCTAATGAATTCACCATTTCTGCAGGTGACGTAATTACTTTTTCTTCAATAGCAAAATTAAAATCATAATCGACCGGGTTAACGGCCATGATCTTTGCACCATTAAGCGATGCCATGCGTATACGATGTGCAGCAATTGGCTGATCCTTGCGTATCCATGAACCAACTAATAAGACAGCATCATTATTTTCTAAATCGGTAAGCGATTGTCCTAATGCAGGAAATTGTGGAGCAATATCCTGATCACTAAAATCTGCTTGACGTAAACGATGATCAATATTGTTAGAGCCTATGGCACGCATAATTTTTTGCGTTAAATACATTTCTTCTACTGTTGCAGAAGGAGAAACGAGTGCGCCAATATTTTCTACGCCGTCTTTATTGATAACAGTCTTTAAACCTTCAAAAGCGTAATTTAATGCTGTTTGCCAATCTGTTTTTTTCCAAACATTACCTTGTTTAATCATTGGCGATTGCAAGCGATCTTCATGCTTTAAACCAAGATAACTAAAACGATCACGATCGGATAACCACATCTCATTAATACTTTCGTTATCTTCTGGTAATACACGCATCACTTGATTGCGACGTGTTTCAATTTGAATATTTGAACCAAGACAATCATGACTCGCAATGCTTTTTGTCTGATCATTTTCCCAGGGACGACCGGTATAACGATAAGGTTTTGATGTTAAAGCGCCGACTGGACATAAGTCGATAACATTACCTGACATTTCAGATGCCACAGTACGTTCAACATAGGTACCAATACGCATATTGTCGCCACGACCCGTTGCACCGAGTTCCATAATACCGGCAATTTCCTGACCAAATCGAACGCAACGGGTGCAATGAATACAACGAGTCATTTCTGTTGCGATTAATGGACCAATATCTTTATCTGCAACAACACGCTTTTGTTCGTGGTAACGAGAAACATCCTGACCAAAGCCAACCGCAATGTCTTGCAACTCACACTCACCACCTTGATCACAGATTGGGCAATCCAGCGGATGATTAATTAACAGGAATTCCATAACACTTTGTTGTGCTTCAAGTGCCATGGTAGATTTTGTGAAAATCTTCATGCCATCAGTAACTGGCGTTGCACAAGCAGGTACAGGTTTAGCAACCTTTTCAATTTCAACCAGACACATACGACAGTTCGCTGCGACAGACAATTTTTTGTGATAACAAAAACGCGGAATAGTGATACCGGCGCTATCTGCCGCTTCAATCACCATTGCTCCATCAGCTACCTGAAGCGGTTTTCCGTTAATTTCTATATTTGCCATCTTATATCTCGTTCAGCTTCTTTGTTTTTATTAGAACTGGTTATTAGTTTATTTAAACCATGCATTTCTTATGGTCGATGTGATACTGAAATTCATGTCTATAATGTTTTAGGAAGCTCATTACCGGCATTGCAGCAGCATCACCTAATGCACAAATTGTTCTACCACCGATACGGTGAGCAACATCATTGAGTAAATCTAAATCTTCCTGTACACCCTGACCATGTTCTATACGGTGCATAACTTTTGCTAACCAGCCCGTACCTTCACGACATGGCGTACATTGACCACATGATTCTTCGTAATAGAAATGTGAAAGACGCGCTAATGCACCGACCATACACGTTGTTTCATCCATTACGATAACCGAACCCGCTCCCAGCATACTGCCTGCTTTTGAGAGTGAGTCGTAATCCATATCCGTTTCCATAATGATGTCAGCGGGTAAGACCGGAACAGATGATCCACCCGGGATAACGGCTTTTAACTTATGACCATCACGTACGCCACCGGCCATTTTTAGCAATTCAGAAAAAGGTGTACCTAATGGAATTTCAAAGTTACCCGGATTGTTCACGTGTCCGGAAACACAGAACAATTTTGTACCACCATTATTAGGTCTGCCCTGCTCTAAGAACCACTTACCGCCCTTCTCTAAAATGACAGGGACAGATGCAAGCGTTTCCGTATTATTAATCGTTGTCGGTTTACCATATAAACCAAAACCTGCCGGGAACGGCGGTTTAAAACGCGGCTGGCCTTTTTTACCTTCAATTGATTCAAGCAATGCAGTTTCTTCACCACAAATATAAGCACCTGCGCCTAAGTGTGCATAAAGATCAAAACTAAAATCAGAACCTTGAATATTTTCACCTAACAAACCGGCTTTATAGGCTTCTTCTAACGCACCTTCAAAACGTTCATACGGTTCCCAAAATTCACCGCGAATATAGTTATACCCTTTAGATGCACCAATGCAGTAACCGGCGATGAGCATACCTTCAACAAGTTGATGCGGGTTATAACGTAATATGTCACGGTCTTTACATGTACCCGGCTCGCCTTCGTCTGAATTACAAACAATATATTTTTGACCCGGCGCAGTACGTGGCATAAAGCTCCACTTCAAACCGGTTGGGAAACCTGCACCACCACGACCACGTAGTGATGATGTTTTTAATTCTTCAATGATTTGTTCAGGCGGAATTTTTTCTTTAAGAATTTTTTTCAGCTGCTCATAGCCACCTACACTCAAGTAACTCTCGAGTGACCACGGTTTGTCCATGTGTAGGGTCCGAAAACAGACTTCATTCGCCATTGGTTGACTCCAACCTTAATATTAATATTTATTTATACTTTTAAAAATTTAATCTAAATCAGCAAGAACTTGATCAACTTTTTCTTCGTTCAAGTTTTCATAATATGTATCGCCAATTTGGAACATAGGAGCATTCACACACGCACCTAAACATTCAACTTCTTTTAATGTAAAACGTCCATCTGTTGTTGTCTCGCCGAGTTTAATTCCTAACTTTGTAGTTAAGTGGTCAACAATTGAATCTGAACCATTCAACATGCATGAGATATTGGTGCAAACACAGATCTTGTGTTTACCGACAGGTTCTAACTCGTACATAGAGTAAAAAGTGGCCACTTCATAAACAGCAATAGGACGCATCTCAAGATATTCAGCAACTGCATCCATCAAATCTTCGGTTAAAAAACCACGATTTTGATCTTGTGCAATACGTAAGGCAGACATAACAGCAGATTGTTTTTTATCTGCCGGGTATTTAGCTATCCAGACATCAATTTCTTTTAACGAGGCATCAGTTAAAAGATGTAAC
>JAUVGM010000213.1 GCA_030593785.1 Gammaproteobacteria bacterium
TTGATTATTTGTTTTTGCTTACCGTCTCCGATATTCGAGCAACCAGCTCTTCAGTTTGGAATTCATGGAAAGGTACTTTGTTGCGTGAACTTTATTCTGCAACAGAAGCCGCTTTCCGACGAGGACTTGAAAATCCAATTATTCAATCTGAACGAGTCAAAGATTACCAATGGCAAGCACGTAAGACGCTAGTTGAAAAAGGTATAGTAGAAAAAGACATTGATTTCTTGTGGGACAATTTTGGAGATGAATATTTTATTCGCTACTCACCATCTGAAATAATCTGGCATACAGAAAACATTTTACAGCACAATGCGGTTAATACACCTCTTATATTATTACGTAAACGTCCTAAAGGCGAAGGTACTGAAATATTTATTCACACCAACTACAACAGTAATTTGTTTACTATTATTTCAACATTAATTGAACAAATGAACTTAACCGTCATGGATGCACGCATATTCACATCACAAGATTATTACACTCTTGATACTTTTCTTGTGCTTGAAGCAGATGGATCACAACTGACAGATACATTACGTATTGATGAGTTAAAAGAAAAATTAACGCATTACATTACTAATCCGGAAACAGCAACACCAGGAATAACAACCCATATTCCAAGAGCAGCTAAGCACTTCAAGTTTCCTACTCGAGTTAGTTTTGAAAATAATGAGATACAGGATCAAACAATGATGAAAGTCGTTGCCTATGATCGACCTGGCATTTTATCTCAAATAGGATCGGCTATGCATGCTTGCGGCGTCACATTACACAAAGCAAAAATCGCCACCTTTGGTGAAAATGCAGAAGATATATTTTTTATTACAAACAATGAAGGAAAAGCTATTGCGGATAAAGAACAACTCGAATGTTTAGAACAAACAATAATTGAAGGATTAGAAAGTTAAAAATCAATTTTCAATAAATTCCAACGCATTACCATCTGGATCCCGACAAAATAATGCCTTGCGACCAGATTTGCTTTTTGTAAACGTCATATCCAGGTTTTCAAGAGACGTTGATATTACATCAATTGAATTTACTGCAAATGCAACATGATGATCACGCCCACCATGTTCAGGACGCACACTATTTTTATCAGGATCATCCAATTGCATTAAATGAATTTGTTGTTGACCGGGTAACGTTAACCATGCGCCAGGATAACCAAGATCAGGACGACTGTTATCTACCTCAAGACCTAGCACCTCATTGTAAAAAGCCAATGAGATAGTTAAATCTTCAACAATTAAACTGACATGATGTAACTTTAATATAATCTTTTCATTCATAATATTGCTCCATCTTCAGCCTGACTCGTTGCAGTTAGATAAGCAGCTAATATAACAAGTCCTCCACCTATCCACTCACGCATCTCAATGACTTCATTGGTTAATAATAAAGAAGATACCGCACCTACCACAATTTCGAACAATAATATAATTGCAGAACGATAAACCGGCATATTAGTTACACCATAAACCACAGCAACATTCATCATAGTCATTGCAATTGCGCCCAGAAGCCAGGCACCGGCAATCACCTCTGTTGATACAGCTAATTCTTGCCCTGTAAATAAGATTAAAATGAAGGCTAAAAATAAAACCCCAAGCCACCCCGTTGCTGTTTTAACCATAATAGAAGCATGATTCAACTTATGAATTAGAACATTCGTAATCGCAAAAGCAATACCCGCAGATAAAGCTAACCAATCCGCGGTATCTTTAGGCGCAGGAAAACCAAATGACTCATGCCACAACATGATCACCGCCCCTACCATGGCAATACCCAGGATGCCCAAAGCACGACGTGAAAGGTGTTCCCCTAAAAAGATAACGCCGAGTAATGTCGCCCATAAGGGAGATAAATAGAAAAGCAATAATACCCGAACTACATTTCCATCCAGCACAGCTAAAATAAAGGCAATGTTGGTCCAACCGGTTGCAATGGCCATAAAAAAGAATAAATAAGGATGCTTCTTCCATTCATGCCAGCCTTTAAACAGTACCGGAACAGCAATAATTAACGTACCACAATACATTAATGCTGAAGCCCACAAACCATGGAGTCCACCATTTTCTAATAATCGCAGTGGATACCAGATAAGCCCCCACATAGTAGAGGCAAAGAGCAAACCCACAACAGGAAGCATAGAATGCTTATTGGATTTGGAGGAAAAACCTGTCTGGCTTATACTGTCTTTTTTATTATTCATACATCTCAACTAAACATTACTACTTTATATAAAAGCCTATTATGAACCCTGAACTCGACAAACTACACCCCTACCCCTTTGAAAAGTTATCCGTGTTAAAAAATGGCATCACTGCGAATTCCGAGCTTGAACATATTGCTCTATCAATAGGAGAACCTAAACACCAAGCTCCTGAAATTGTAATGAAAGAATTACAAAAACAACTCAGCGGTGTTTCTGCATACCCTCTTACCAAAGGCATTCCTGAACTACGTCAAGCCATTACAGATTGGTTAACAAAGCGTTTTAATTTACCAAAGAAAAGTTTAAGCCCAGAGCATCATGTCATTCCGGTAAATGGTACACGAGAAGCTTTATTTGCGTTTGCTCAAGCCGTGATAGATCGCAATGATGATCCTTTAATCGTTATGCCAAATCCTTTTTATCAAATCTATGAAGGTGCGGCCTATCTTTCTGGTGCAGAACCTTTTTATATCAATACTACTGCTGAAAATAATTACTTACCCGATTTTGACTCCGTTAGCGATGATACATGGGCACAATGTCAGTTACTTTATATTTGTTCACCCGGTAATCCAACCGGGGCTGTAATCAATAAAGCCACATTACAAAAACTCATTAAACTAGCCGAGCAACATGACTTTATTATTGCTTCTGATGAATGTTATTCAGAAATATATTTTGATGAAAAAAATCCACCTGTCGGTTTACTCGAAGCGGCTGCAGAAATGGGGAACACTGACTATTCACGTTGCGTTGTTTTCCACAGTTTATCAAAGCGTTCTAATTTACCGGGATTACGTTCAGGTTTTGTTGCCGGTGATAAAGACATATTAGCTAAATTCCTGAAATACCGGACTTATCATGGTTGCGCTATGCCTTTACATCACCAAAAAGCCAGTATTAAAGCCTGGCAAGATGAGCAACATGTTCAGGATAATCGAACTTTGTATCAGAAAAAATTTACAGACGTACTGGAAATTTTAGGACCAGTGCTTGATGTGAAAAAACCTGATGCAAGTTTTTATTTATGGGCCGATGTATCTAAAAAGACCGATTATACTGATGAGAGTTTTACAAAAAACCTCTTTGCAGAACAAAATATTACTGTCTTGCCTGGCAGTTATTTATCCAGAGAATCTCAGGGGATAAATCCCGGAAGCCAGCACGTTCGCATGGCTTTAGTCGCCTCGTATGAGGAATGTATCGAGGCAGCGCAAAGAATTCGTCAATTTATGGAATAAAACAGACAAAAACTGGCATATAAAAGGCCGCACCTATAAAAGACACAGGCTGTTATCTAACACGTTGATTTATATATAGTTTGTTTGTAAAAGTGCTTGCTAAGTCTTGCTAAGTTTGTCTTATTAACAGCTTTAATAGTGTTTGATCAAATTTATAATGGAGAATCTATTTTTAAATCTTCTTTTGCTATTGTTGTAATATTATCAAATGATGTTTTAGCTAAGTTAATAGTTGTTTCAAAAATAGTCGTTTCAAAATCATCAACTATTATTTTAGATAAGTTTTCTAATTCTTCGTGCGATCTAGGGTTTAATATTAGTTGTGAAACAGCTAAATGTTTCTTTAAGTTATCCATTTCATTTTTAAATTTATTATACATATCAAGATATACATTAAAATCAGATTTATTGTTTAATACAATTTCATCTATCTCAGTTTTATATAATTCTTTGTCATGTTTGATTTTTAATATAAGGTCTTTATGTTTTACTGCAAAGTCAAAAACTTTTTTCCCATAGTAATTTATGTTGTACAAGTTTTCTAAAAGTTCAAAATAAATCTTTTGCTTTAAATCCCAACGCTTTTGTTTTTCGTAAGATTCGTTCTTAAAGCCTTCGTTTATTTTGTTAATTAGTGATTGTCGCAATACATATCCAGTGCCAATAATTACGCCTGATATTATCCAAACTGAGTAATCCATATAATATTTTTCCTTTCTACTTGCTGTATCAGCATAAAATATCTGTATAATTGCGTGCTTGATTATACGGCATTTGCTAAGTAGGATTTTTGGTGAAAAAAGTATAACAAAATCAATAACTTAAGTAGAGTCTGCCCTATAAAATAGCCGGCTTTACGAACATCCAAAGCAGTCCAAACCGAATTTAATACGAGAAAAAATCATGAGCAACGATTTACAAACAATTATTGAAAACGCCTTTGAAAGCCGTGCAGATATCACACCTCGCAGTGTTGATACTATTGTTAAAGAAGCGGTTACCGAAACCATTATCCAACTTGATACCGGTGCACTTCGTGTTGCTGAGAAAAAAGACGGTGACTGGGTCGTTAACGAGTGGTTGAAAAAAGCCGTATTACTGTCTTTCCGTATTAATGATAATGAATTCATGAAAGGTGGTTTCACTAACTACTTCGATAAAGTGGAATCTAAATACGCCGATTTCAATTCACGTGATTTCCGCGAAGCCGGTGTTCGTGTTGTACCACCTGCGACTGTTCGTAAAGGTGCTTACATCTCTCCAGGCGT
>JAUVGM010000019.1 GCA_030593785.1 Gammaproteobacteria bacterium
AAAAAGTATGTCTGCTAACGAACTATTATCACAAGATGAGATTGATGCGCTTTTACATGGCGTAGATGACGGTGATGTAGAGACAGAAAATGATTTAGAACTACAAGATGGTGTTGCGCGCGAATTTGATTTCGCATCACATGACCGCATTGTTCGTGGTCGCATGCCAACCCTGGAAATGATCAATGAACGTTTTGCACGTAGTTTCCGTATAAGTTTATTTAACATGTTACGTCGTTCAGCTGAAATTTCAGTGAGTGGTGTACAAATGGTTAAGTTTTCTGAATACATTCATAGCATGTTTGTTCCAACCAGTTTGAATATTGTAAAAATTCATCCTTTGCGCGGTTCAGCATTGTGTGTTTTTGATCCAAAGCTTGTTTTTATTCTTGTAGATAATTATTACGGTGGAGTCGGACGCCACGCAAAAATTGAAGGGCGTGATTTTTCTGCTACAGAGCAGCGTGTTGTACACATAGTTTTAGAAGATGCCTTTAAGGATTTAGAAAATGCATGGAAACCTGTCATGCAAATTGAGTTTGAATTTTCCAGTATGGAAGTTAACCCTCAGTTTGCCAATATTGTAAGTCCTTCTGAAGTGGTTGTAGTTTCCACTTTTCATGTTGAACTCGATGGTGGTGGTGGTGATTTTCAGGTAACTATTCCATATTCAATGGTAGAACCTATTCGCGATCTTCTTGATGCCGGTATTGCCAGTGATATAGCGGATAAAGATGAACGCTGGGTTATTTCATTACGTGAAGAAATTAAAGTGGCTGAAGTCGATTTAACATGCAGTTTAACAGAGGTTAAGCTTCCTTTGAGTGATGTTTTAAATCTTAAAGAAGGAGATATTTTACCAATAATAATGCCAGAGATGGTAACGCTGCGTGCGGAAGATATTCCGGTTTTACGCGGTAAAGTTGGTGAATCAAAAGGCAGTAAAGCGGTAAAAATTATTGAAGCAGTAGATCACAAAATAGACAAAGAACTCGCTGTTTTAGGTACAACACAACACACAAAGAAAGGTGAACATCATGAGTGATGGTGAAGAGAACGATGCTTCTATGGATGACTGGGCTGCAGCAATGGAAGAGGCGGGTACGCCTATGGAAGAATCAACCTCAGGTTCAGCTTTGCAGGCAGAAAATGTTACTTTGGATAAGTTACAAAGTTCAAGTGGTTCTGGTGAAGATTTAAATCTTGATGTCATTCTGGATATACCGGTTACCATTTCAATGGAAATTGGTAGTACCAAGATCAATATTCGTAATTTATTACAACTCAATCAGGGATCAGTTGTAGAACTTGATCGTATGGCTGGTGAACCTCTTGATGTTGTCGTAAATGGTACATTGATTGCGCATGGTGAAGTTGTTGTTGTAAATGAAAAGTTTGGTATTCGACTAACCGACATCATTAGTCCCGCTGAACGTGTAAAGAAACTTAAATAGTAGGAATGATTCATGCGTGTACTTATCTCTTTTTTAATGCTGCTGCTTTCACAAATAAGCTATGCAGCAGTTGCAGCGGTAGCAACTGATACAACAAAAGAGAAAGCAATCGCATCACTCACTAACGAACCAATAGGTGTAAGTAACTACCTGCAAATGTTTTTTGGTTTATTCGTTGTAGTCGCTCTTATATTTGGTATGGCCTGGTTCATGCGTCGCATGGGTAATATGAATAGTGGCGCCGCAGGTAATTTAAAGGTATTGGGTGGGATTTCAGTTGGACAACGTGAGCGCGTTGTTTTAGTACAAGCCGGAGAAACTCAACTATTGGTTGGTGTAGCACCTGGTGAAATTCGTACATTACATGTTATGGATAAACCTATCGTTACTCAACCTGAAACCAACTCTAAAGTATCCTCCAGTTTTTCTGAAAAATTGCATGCCGCTATTAAAAATAGAGGCGCCTCATGAAGTTAAGATTTAAATCACTTGTCACAATACTTGTGATGTTACTTGCCTGGTTCGTACCTTTTCAAGGTGTATCTGCTGAAGTAGGTTTGCAGGCAATAACAGTAACAACTGCTCCAAACGGTGAACAATCTTATAGCGTTAGTATACAAATATTAATTTTAATGACCGTGTTAACGTTGTTACCTGCAGCGTTAATGATGATGACGTCTTTTACCCGTATCATAATTGTTTTATCTATCATGCGTCAGGCACTTGGCTTGATGCAGGCTCCTTCGTCACAAACATTGATTGGTCTGTCTTTGTTCTTAACTTTTTTCATAATGGCGCCGGTATTTGATCGCATTAATAACGAAGCCTTACAGCCTTATCTCAGTGAAAAAATGACAATTCAAGATGCCGCTGTTGCAGCAGGTAAGCCCTTACGTCATTTTATGTTTGGTCAGACACGTGAGGCAGATATTCTTACCTTCGCACAAATAGCTGGGCATGAAAAATTCGCGACTCATGCCGATGTTCCCTTTTCAATTTTGGTTCCTGCATTTGTTACCAGTGAATTAAAAACAGCTTTTCAGATTGGATTTTTATTATTTATTCCTTTTTTAATTATCGATCTGGTAGTCGCCAGCGTATTGATGTCGATGGGTATGATGATGTTATCCCCGATGGTTATATCTTTGCCCTTTAAGATAATGTTGTTTGTATTAGTTGATGGCTGGAATCTTATTATTGGCACATTAGCATCAAGCTTTTATGTATAAGAGGTAAAACATGAGCCCTGAAGATGTACTCACCATATTTCAACATGCATTACAGGTATTGTTAATGTTGATTTTAGTAATACTTATTCCAGCATTGATAGTTGGTTTAATGGTGAGTATGTTTCAAGCAGCAACACAAATTAATGAAATGACACTAAGTTTTATTCCAAAGCTTATTATTACTGTTATTACCTTAATGTTAGCTGGCCCATGGATGTTACGTTTAATAATGGAATATACCCAACAGCTGATCCGTGACATACCGTATTTAGTGGGTTAACAGTGATAATTTCCGCCACAGAAATCACTGCACTTATTGGTGCATATTTATGGCCTTTGTTTAGAGTTTCTGCAATGGTTGCGTCTGCACCTGTTTTTGGTACTCGAAGTGTACCTACCAAGGTAAAGATCATGACGGCATTGGCTATCACTTCTGTACTTGTACCCATCTTACCTGCACCAGAAGTTAATGTATTGAGTCCTTTAGCTATCATTATTATTGCTCAGCAAATCCTGATTGGTTTAATTATTGGCTTTAGCGTACAGCTTGTTTTTAGTGCTGTCATCACGGGCGGGCAAATTGTTGCTATGCAAATGGGCTTAGGGTTTTCCTTAATGGTTGATCCGCAAAACGGTCAGCAGTCACCGGTACTGAGTCAGTTTTATATTGTGATGGTGATGCTGATTTATCTTTCTATCAATGGTCATCTTGTTTTAATTGAAGTGTTAGCGGAAAGTTTCAGGACAATGCCTATATCAGCTGACGGTTTGGTAGCAGATGATTTCATGCAGGTCGTACGCTGGGGGGCTAATATTTTTGCCGGTGGAATGGCGATTGCTTTACCAGCAATTGCTTCTTTACTGGTTGTTAATATTTCTTTTGGTATCATGACGCGTTCTGCACCACAACTAAATATCTTTGCGATTGGTTTCCCTATTACTATGATGTTAGGTTTTACTTTGGTAATGATAACGTTGCCAAACGTTGCACCAAAATCAATTTCTTTGTTCAGTGAAGTTTATCACCTTATTCAATCTATTCTGGGTATCAAGTAATGGCAGAAGATACCGGACAGGAACGCACCGAACAACCCACGCCCCGACGAATACAACAAGCTCGGGAAAAAGGGCAGGTACCAACATCACGTGAATTAAATACCATGTTGATGATGTTAATTGCAGGTGCCACTATTATGCTTATTGGCCCGGGGATTGTTGATGATTTTTTGGATATGTTTCGTCGCTTCCTGAATATTAGTCGTGAAAATATATTTGATCCAACCTCAATGCCTGTGTTGTTAGAAGGAGCAATTATCGATGCTTTATTAACTCTTTCTCCATTTTTTGCCTTAATGATTTTAGCCTCTGTTGCAGGGCCTTTAATGATGGGAGGCGTCACCTTTAGTACACAGGCGCTTTCATTTAAGTGGGATAAGTTAAATCCGGTTACCGGCATGGGGCGAGTATTCTCAAAGAAAGGTTTGGTTGAGCTTGTTAAAGCATTGGTTAAGTTTCTTATTATTGGCACGACCGCTATTCTTTTTTTATACACAAAGATGGATGTTTATTTAGGTTTAGGTAGCGAACCTTTAGTTCAGGCGTTGCCGCATATGGCAAAATTATTAACCTGGTCATTTCTTGCGATCGCATCGGTACTTGTTTTCATTGCTTTGGTTGATGTGCCATTTCAAATTTATGATTATACCCAACAGTTAAAAATGACATTCCAGGAAATCAGGGACGAGAATAAGGACACTGAAGGTAATCCAGAGGTCCGTGGACGTGCAAAACAAGTGCAACGTGAAATGGCACAACGCCGCATGATGGCTGAAGTACCTGAGGCAGATGTCATTATTACCAATCCGGAACATTACTCTGTTGCGATTAAATATGACCAAAGCAATATGGCTGCTCCTTTAGTGGTTGCAAAAGGTGCTGATATTATTGCAATGCAAATAAGAATGATTGCACGTGAACATGAAGTGCCAATTTTACAAGCACCACCATTAGCTCGCTCGCTATACCATACGACTGAAATCAATGAAGAAATTCCGGCGGCATTATATTTAGCCGTGGCACAGGTATTGGCATACATCTTTAAATTACGTACTGATCCACGTTGGAATAAACGTAAAAAAGAACATGAACTGAATGATCTTCCTATTCCGGAAGATATGCAGTATGACAAGTAACTACTCAAGTTAATAAAGATAATATAAAGGGTACGACAGTGGCAGAACAAACAGCCTTTTTAAATAACATAAAATCCTTCCATCGTAATGGTTTAGGTGCGCCTATATTAGTAATGATGATGATGGCGATGATCGTGGTGCCTCTTGCCCCCATCATGCTGGATGTCTTCTTTACTTTTAACATTTCACTTGCCTTGGTTGTTTTGCTGGTAACAGTTTATAGTTTACGACCATTAGATTTTTCTTTATTCCCAACCATTCTGCTTGTCACTACATTATTAAGGCTTGCGTTAAACGTTGCTTCTACTCGAGTTGTCTTGCTTGAAGGTCATACCGGCGGTGATGCAGCTGGTCAGGTTATTAAAGCATTTGGGGAGTTTGTTGTCGGTGGTAACTATGCGGTAGGTATAATCGTTTTTGCCATACTGGTTATTATCAATTTTGTTGTTATTACAAAAGGTGCAACACGTATTTCTGAAGTAAGTGCACGTTTTACTTTGGATGCTATGCCCGGTAAACAAATGGCTATTGATGCTGATTTAAATGCGGGTTTACTTGATGCTGATGAAGCACGTAAACGTCGTGAAGAAATAAGTGCGGAAGCAGAATTTTATGGATCTATGGATGGTGCCAGTAAGTTTGTTCGTGGTGATGCTGTTGCAGGAATATTAATTCTATTAATTAATATTTTAGGTGGTTTGGTCATTGGTATTTTGCAACATGACTTAACCTTTGCAGTTGCAGCAAAAAATTATGTTTTATTAACCATTGGTGATGGTCTTGTTGCTCAAATACCTGCTTTGTTACTTTCAACTGCTGCGGGCATTATCGTTACACGTGTTTCCAGTACCCAGGATATGGGTGGACAGGTCTTAAGTCAGTTATTCCGTAATCCAAAATCATTAGCGGTAACGGCAGGCATTCTTGGTGTCATGGGTGTTATTCCTGGTATGCCTCATTTTGCTTTTTTATTATTAGCGGTTTTAAGTGCTGCAGGTGCGTATTACATACAACAAAAACAAGCTGCGCCGGCAACAAAAGAAATTCCGCTAGAAAAAGTTGAGCAGGTACCAGAGAGTCGTGAGTTGAGTTGGG
The DNA here is from genome assembly GCA_030593785.1 of Gammaproteobacteria bacterium. Lineage (GTDB taxonomy): Bacteria > Pseudomonadota > Gammaproteobacteria > UBA6429 > Thiohalophilaceae > JAGLTQ01. Next base: position 5,971 of record JAUVGM010000019.1, read on the forward strand.
ATGATGTAACCCCTGTTGATACCATTGGTTTGGAAGTAGGTTATCGACTTATTCCAATGGTTGATAAAGAGCAGGGTGGCCAGTTAATGGCACGAATAAAAGGGGTACGTAAAAAGTTATCTCAAGAACTTGGTTTTCTTATTCCTGCTGTTCATATTAGAGATAACCTGGAGTTACCTCCTAATGGTTACCGCATTACTTTGATGGGAGTGAGTGTCGGTGAAGCCGATATTCAACCTGATAAAGATATGGCGATCAATCCAGGACAAGTCTATGGCAGCCTGGATGGTGCTCAAACAAAAGATCCTGCTTTTGGTTTAGATGCTTTATGGATTGAAGGAGCACAACGTGACCATGCTCAGACTTTGGGCTATACCGTTGTCGATTCGAATACTGTTATTGCAACTCATCTGAGTCAGTTATTACAAACACATGCCAATGAATTGCTTGGTCATGAAGAGGTACAACACTTACTCGATAAACTGGCTGAGACTGCGCCAAAATTGGTAGAAAATCTCGTACCTGATACCTTGAATTTGGGGGTTATTGTTAAAGTATTACAAAGCTTACTAGCCGAAGGAATTCCTGTTCGCGACATTCGTACAATCGCCGAAACATTGGCAGAACATGCGACCAGAAGTCAGGATCCTGACGAATTAACCTCTGCTGTACGTACCTCGCTAGGACGCATGATCGTCCAACAAATCAATGGTATGGCGGCTGAACTGTCGGTTATCACTCTGGATCCGAATCTGGAACAGTTGTTGCATCAAGCAGTACAGACAGACGGAGTAGGTGGAGTTGAGCCGGGTTTGGCAGAACGTTTATTCAGTGCATTACAGGAAAGCGTTCAGAAACAAGAAGCAATGGGACAGTCCGCAGTGCTGCTTGTAGCAGGTCAAATCAGAACCATGTTAGCGCGATTTGTGCGTCATACGATTCCGAATTTACACGTTCTGTCATATAACGAGATTCCTAGTGACAAACAGATTCGCATAGTCGCCACTGTTGGTCAGTAAAGCACAAAAGCTCAGTAGGGATCAGAACGAATGACATAGGCTTAGTCAGAACAACAGAGGCCGGGTAAGATGAAAATAAAACGTTTTGTAGCTGATGATATGCGTACCGCGTTACGTAAGGTAAGTGAAACTCTTGGGCCTGATGCAGTTATTTTATCAAACAATCGAATTGATGAAGGTATTGAAATCGTAGCGGCTATTGATTACGACGAATCGTTAATTAATGAACCGAATAAAACTCAAGCTACGAAAAAAGAAAATCCTTTTATTAAAGATGATGAAGAGTTATCTCGCTCTCACATTGAAGAACGCAATCGCCAGGCTGCTTTAGATGATGTTCGATATGCTCGAAATATTCCTCCAACACCTAAGATTGACGTAAAAGAAATTGCTAAGCAGTTTCAATCAAACATTTCTTCTTCTGCATCAACGAATCAAAAAAACAATGAACATCTTTGGACTGAAGAACCTGCTTTCATGGAAATGCAGTCTGAACTTAAATCTCTTAGAGGGTTATTAGTTAATCAATTGTCCAGTTTAAGCTGGGGCAACGAAGTTCAATATCATCCATTACGTTCACGTTTACTACAACGATTAATGTCACTGGGTTTGAGTCCTAAACTTTCAAAAGATATTGCAGCTAATGTTAATGAAGAAAAAGACTTTGAACATAACTGGCGTTTAGCACTAGGTGAATTAGCACATCGTATTCCGGTTGGTGAGAATGAAATTATTGATAACGGCGGTATCGTTGCTTTAGTGGGTGCCACAGGTGTGGGTAAAACAACAACCATTGCAAAACTTGCCGCTCGTTATACCTTAAAACATGGGCCACATCGTGTTGCCTTGATTACAACAGATAACTACCGTGTGGCAGCACAAGAACAATTACGTAGTTACGCACGTATTATGGGTATCCCTATGCGTATTGCTGGTGATGCTGATAGTTTGCGAGAAGCATTAGATAGCTTACAAGATAAAGAGTTAATACTTATTGATACAGCCGGCATGAGCCAACGTGACATGATGTTAAATAAACAATTTGCCATGCTACAAGCCGAGGGTTTACCCGAAATTAAAACCTATTTAACCTTAGCAACAAATTGTCAGCGTGGTGTTTTAACTGAAACAGGCAATAAATTTAAAGAAATGAATTTGGCGGGGTGTATTTTAACTAAGGTAGATGAGACCACAAGCATGGGTGGAGCTCTAACTGTTGCAATAGAGAATAATTTACCCATTTCATATTTCTGTGATGGTCAACAAGTACCTGAAGATATACATTTAGCCAGAGCACACAGTATTGTAAGTCGTAGTGTCTCTGTCATGCAGCATATGGTATCGAGTAACGTGTATGACGAGGCGACTTCATTAACTATTGGTGGTATGGTTGCGAACGGAAATGGTTGATATCGTTAACTTTCCACATCAACTCGATCAAGCCTCAGGATTAAGACGTATGGCAAAACCAAAGCCCGTTAGAGTTATTACTATTGCCAGTGGTAAAGGCGGCGTGGGTAAAACCAATGTCTCCGTAAACCTTGCACTTGCTCTTGCCGCAACAGGTAAAGATGTCACTATATTAGATGCCGATTTAGGCTTGGCAAATATAGATGTCATGCTTGGCCTTCACTCAACTCAAAACCTCTCAAATGTTATGAACGGTGAATGTGATCTGGAAGAAATATTGCTTGAAGGTCCTAATGGAATCAAAATTATTCCTGCTTCATCGGGTGTTAAAGATATGGCTGAAATGTCATCCGCTCAACATGCTGGCCTGGTGAATGCATTTAGCGAGTTAAGTCATAATATTGATATTTTATTAGTTGATACCGCAGCAGGTATTTCAGACAGCGTTGTCAGCTTTTCCCGTGCAGCACAAGAAGTGATTATTGTTGTCTGTGATGAACCTGCGTCAATCACCGATGCATATGCATTGATTAAACTGCTAAACAAAGATCAAGGCATCTTCAAATTCCACATTTTAGCTAATATGGTTTCTGGTCCACAGCAAGGCCGGGAAGTGTATGACAAATTATCGAAAGTCTCCGATCGATTTCTAGATGTTGCATTAGATTATCTGGGCCATGTTCCATACGATGAGCACTTACAGAAGGCCGTAAAGCGTCAAAAAGCCGTCGTTGAAGCGTTTCCTCGCAGCCGATCAGCGCAAGCATTCCAAACATTGTCAAAAAAGGTAAACAATTGGCCTGTACCCAGTGCATCTGGTGGACACCTTGAGTTTTTTGTGGAAAGGTTGGTATCAGGAACAACATTGGAGGTTCTGCCATGAATGGCATTGCGGCTTACGCACAACATCAACCCAACTACACAAATGATATGGTCGAGCGCCATGCTCCTTTAGTGAAACGAATAGCCTGTCATTTAATTAATCGATTACCTGCCTGTGTTCAACTTGAAGACATGATTCAAGCTGGCATGATTGGTTTATTGGAAGCTTCCGGGAAATATGATGAAACTCAGGGTGCGAGCTTTGAAACGTACGCGGGTATCCGAATCCGTGGTTCAATGTTAGATGAAATTCGTAAAAATGATTGGGCTCCTCGCTCAGTACATCGTAAAGCAAGAGAAGTTGCTGAAGCAGTTCGTGAAATTGAGAATCAGCACGGTCGAGATGCGCGTGATACAGAAATTGCAGAAACTCTTGATATGAGTTTAGGCGAGTATTACAAAATACTTCAGGATAATAGTTACCACAAAGTTCTAAGCGTTGATGATACCAGTTCAATTACGGGCGAAACGATGCTTGATAGCATGTCAGATAATGCACCAGGTATTCTTGATGGTATGCATAAAGATGATATGCAGCGTCTATTGTCAAATGCGATTGCTGGACTGCCAGAACGTGAACGTTTAGTGATGGCTCTTTATTACGATGAAGAACTTAATTTACGTGAAATTGGTGCCGTTATGGGTGTGAGTGAATCTCGCGTTAGCCAAATTCATAGTCAGGCAATCATTCGTTTACAGTCTCGGATGTCTAACCGAGAAGATTAAAGTTTCTTTCCCATACTTTTATTCGTATTACTGATGAATAATTGTTCATTTCTCTCTAAATAGCCTCAATACAGTAGATTTTCAAAAAGATATTTAATCTTTTTAACTATTGTTTTGTCCTTTTCCTTAAGAAAATCATAAAACTGGCCGATAACTTATACAGCGATAGTGATGCTTATTGTTGTGATAGCGGTGTTATTGTGACTAGGTAAATCAATTTAAATGTGTACTGCGGAGGATAACTTGTGGACACGGAAATGAAAATTCTTGTTGTGGATGATTTTTCTACAATGCGACGTATTATTAAAAACTTGCTGCGTGATCTGGGTTTTAACAACACAGATGAAGCTGATGATGGATTAACCGCTTTACCGATGTTAAAGACAGGCAAATATGATTTGTTAGTAACAGATTGGAACATGCCAGGTATGCAAGGAATTGATCTGCTTAAAGCCGTTCGGGCTGAAGCAGATGAAAGTCTAAAAAATATTCCTGTACTTATGGTGACAGCAGAGCAGAAAAAAGAACAAATTATTGAAGCAGCTCAAGCAGGAGTAAATGGTTATATTGTAAAACCCTTTACCGCTTTAATCTTAAAAGAAAAATTAGAAAAGATTTTTGCTCGTATAGGCTAATACAATAAGGGGTTGTTGAATTATGTTGGAAGATAATGAACTTATTACAGACGATAATATTGCCCGTGTAAAAGATCTTTTGGTATGCATGGAAAAAGGTCACGAAGAAGATGCAATTGAAATTATTGACGAATTAACCTCAATTCGTGAAACCGAGTTGTATCAGGACATGGGGAAATTAACCCGTGAATTGCATGATGCCATTTCAAATTTTGGCATGGATGACTCCATTAATATCATGGCAGAAAAAAGTATTCCAGATGCTCGAGAACGATTGAATTATGTCATTTCAAAAACTGATGAAGCTGCAAATGCAACATTAGAGGCCGTTGAAGAATCAATTCCTATCTGTCGTGATCTCAATAAGCAGGCATCAGAATTGCATGTAGAATGGAATAAATTTATACATCGCGAACTATCTGAAGATGAGTTTCGCAGTTTAAGTAAAGATATAAGCCAGTTTTTTAAGAAAACGGATGATTTAGCTACTGTAAAAGACCATTTAACTGCTGTTTTACTTGCTCAGGAGTATCAGGATTTAACAGGTCAAATTATAAAGAAAGTCATTAATCTTGTAGGTGAAGTAGAAGATAAATTGGTTGGATTGATCAAGATTACGGGAGCACCTCAAGTTAGCGAAAGTGGAGGGGCAGCTTCCGATGCATCTACACTGGATGGTCCGGTGGTTCCAGGTCTTGAACATAAAGACACAGTATCAGGTCAAGATGAAGTTGATGATTTACTTTCGAGTTTAGGTTTTTAATTTTAATGTTGGAAATTTGTTGCTATGGATGATGAATTACTTGAGGATTTTTTAATTGAAGCCGGAGAGATTCTTGAACAGCTGAATGAGCAGCTTGTGGAACTTGAGAATAGCCCTGATGATTCCGAATTATTAAATGCCGTCTTTCGTGGTTTTCATACAATAAAAGGTGGTGCTGGCTTCCTTGCGATTGATGTCATGGTGGCTATTTGTCATCGTACAGAAGATATTTTTAACATGTTGCGTAACGATGAGTTGAAGATTGACAATCATCTTATGGACACGGTTTTACCTGTGCTAGATGTTTTAAATGATCAGTTTGATGCATTGCGCAGTGGCGAAGAACCTCAAGGGGCAGAGCAATCATTATTAACAGGCCTAGAAGGAATTATATCAGGTGATACTGGTGGTGAAAGTAAAGCTGTTGCCGAAGAAACAAGTTCTAGTGAATCAGAAGATATATCGGATGATGAATTTGAAGCAATGCTTGATGAGGCTGCTAGTAAAAAAGCTAAAGCTGAATCGTCTTCAGATGAAATCACAGATGAAGAATTTGAAGCCCTGTTAGATGATCTTCACGGAAAAGGACAGTTTACAGAAGATGCTGGTAAAATTCCTGCTGCAGGAAGTTACGAAGAAAATAAAAAGAATGATGAAATTTCCGAAGATGAATTTGAAGCATTATTGGATGATATTCATGGTAAAGGATCTTTTTCAGGTGACTCCTCAGCATCTACAAAGGACGAGAGTAAAAAATCTACGGGTAGTTACGAAGAAAATAAAAAGAACGATGAAATTTCCGAGGATGAATTTGAAGCATTATTGGACGATATTCATGGTAAAGGATCATTCTCTGCTAGCTCTGAATCAAGTGATGTAAAAGAAACAAAATCTGTCATTAAAGCTAAAGCTGAACCACCCGCAAAAAAAGAAACTCCTATAGTTGCCTCTAAAGAAGTTACACCTGTAAAAGAAACTAAAGCTAAAACACCTGCGAAAGATTCTAAACCTCCAGCAGAAACATCAGTTCGTGTTGACACGAGTCGTCTTGATGAAATTATGAATATGGTAGGTGAGTTAGTACTAGTACGTAATCGTATCACTCGTTTAGGTTCTGAAGGTGGTGATGCATCAGGTGAAGAAATGACTAAGGCTATAGCAAATCTGGATTTAGTAACCGCAGATTTACAATTGTCTGTAATGAAAACACGGATGCAGCCGATTAAAAAAGTATTCGGACGATTCCCTCGAGTTGTTAGAGACTTAGCTCGTAGCCTGAAAAAAGATATTCGTTTAGAAATGATCGGTGAAGATACTGACCTGGATAAAAACCTGGTTGAAGCGTTAGCCGATCCTTTAGTGCATCTAGTTCGTAATTCAGTCGATCATGGAATAGAAATGCCTGATGACCGAGAACAAGCCGGTAAGTCTCGCCAGGGCACAGTAACGCTTGCTGCATCTCAAGAAGGTGATCACATCTTATTGTCCATCACTGATGATGGAGGTGGGATGGATGCAGATGTACTACGAAATATTGCAATTAAGAAAGGTATACACGACAAGGAATCAGCATCGAGATTGACTGATGTAGAATGTTATAACCTCATTTTTGCTCCTGGTTTCTCTACTAAAGAACAAATTTCAGATATCTCTGGCCGTGGGGTAGGGATGGATGTTGTTAAAACGGGCATCACCTCTTTAAATGGTTCAATTGAAATTGATTCTGAATTAGGTAAAGGTACCGTTATAAATATTAAAGTCCCATTAACGTTGGCAATTATGTCTACGTTAATGGTAAGACTTAAAGATCAACTTTTCTCATTGCCACTGGTTAATGTAAATGAAATTTTCCATCTTGATTTAACCAAAACAAATGTTATGGATGGTAAGCGTGTTGTTCTTGTTCGAGGAAAAACATTACCTCTTTATTATTTAAATAACTGGCTTGTGAATGGTGAAAGTAATGCTCCTTTACCAGATGCAGGGCACGTTGTGGTTGTACACATCGGAACGCAAAAAGTTGGCTTCATTGTTGATGAATTAATCGGCCAGGAAGAAGTTGTAATTAAACCTTTAGGTGCAATGTTGCATGGTATTTCAGGTCTGGCGGGCGCAACTATTACTGGAGACGGTGGCATTGCATTGATTCTGGATATTCCAGGATTGATGAAAATGTATGCATAAAATAATTCTTTATGAATAAAAAAAATAAAGAGGACGATTGAATGGCAGCCCGAGTTTTGGTTGTAGATGATTCTGGTTTTTTTCGACGCCGGGTTAAAGAGATTCTTGAAGAAGATCCAATGTTGACGGTCGTAGGTGATGCTGCCAATGGTCAGGAAGCAATTGATAAAGCATTAGAGCTTAAGCCTGATGTTATTACAATGGATATTGAAATGCCGGTCATGGATGGGATCAAAGCGACACAAAAGATTATGGAGACAAATCCTACTCCTATTGTGATGTTTTCTTCTCTTACTACAGAAGGAGCAAAAGCGACTTTAGATGCTCTTGAAGCGGGTGCACTAGATTTTTTACCAAAACGTTTTGAAGATATATCTCAGGACAGGGAAGAAGCTAAAAAATTACTTTGCAAACGTGTACTTGCAATTGCGCAAAAGAAACATACGTTACGGAATATATTACATGCAGCCACTAATAAAAAATCTGTAAAAACTTCTCCTTTAACAGAAAAAAAAAGAACGGCTGTAAACATTAGAAAATCAGGTGGTATTGATTTAGTTGCCATTGGT
>JAUVGM010000275.1 GCA_030593785.1 Gammaproteobacteria bacterium
TTTTACTAGGTTATTGTTGGGTGGAGAGTCCCGACACGTGCCTCATTGAGCCCTCCAACTTCAATAAATATCAACTTAAATAAAGAGGCGAGCATGGTTGCATCATCTGCTCCTGTATCTACTACACCTTCACAAGTAGAACAGTATAACTACGACATCGTTCGTAAGTTTACGATTATGGCCCTGGTATGGGGTGTCCTCGGTCTGACAGCTGGCGTATGGATTGCGTCTGAACTGGCATGGCCGTTCTTAAATTTCGACATTGCTGAAATTACTTTTGGGCGTTTACGTCCCGTTCATACAACGTTAGTAATTTTTGGTTTTGGCGGTAGCGCATTATTTGCCACATCTTATTATATTGTGCAGCGTACCTGTCAAACTCGTTTATTCAGCGATGGCGCAGCAAACTTTACTTTCTGGGGCTGGCAAATTGCGATTGGTTCAGCTGCAATCAGTTACATGTTGGGTTTTACCCAGGCACGTGAATATGCAGAAATGGTTTGGCCGATTGATTTATTGATCACAGTAACTTGGGTGACTTACCTGGTTATTTACGTGATGACATTGCGTCGCCGTAGCCAGCCACATATCTATGTTGCTAACTGGTTCTTCATTGCCTTTATTCTTGCAACGGCGATATTGCATGTCTTTAATAACATGGCAGTTCCTGTGCATATGTTTAGCCTTGAATCATACAGTTTGCATTCGGGTGTTCAGGATGCAATGACCCAATGGTGGTACGGACATAATGCAGTAGGTTTCTTCTTAACGGCTGCATTCCTCGGTATGATGTATTACTTCATTCCTAAACAAGTGGGTCGTCCGGTTTATTCTTACCGTTTATCGATTATCCATTTCTGGGCGTTAATCTTCTTGTATATGTGGGTAGGTGGTCATCACTTACATTGGACTGCATTACCAGACTGGACTTCAACATTAGCAGCCGGTTTCTCTATCCTGTTATTAATGCCATCTTGGGGCGGCATGATCAACGGCATCATGACCCTTTCAGGTGCCTGGGATAAATTACGTACTGATCCTATTATTCGTTTCATGGTTGTATCGTTATCGTTCTACGGTATGTCTACTTTCGAAGGCCCATTAATGTCACTCAAGAGTGTTAACGCGTTATCGCATTACACCGATTGGACAATTGGCCATGTGCATTCAGGCACCTTAGGTTGGGTTTCAATGATTACCTTTGGTTCTTTTTATCATTTGATTCCTCGTTTATGGGGAACAAAAATGTACAGTGAGAAGCTGATGTTTTTGCATTTTTGGTTAGCGACAGCCGGCACCGTTATATATATCAGTGCGTTGTGGGTAGCTGGTATTGGTCAGGGGCTATTACTACGTGCCTTTGATGAGTACGGTAATCTGGCATACACCTTTATTGAGACAGTGAGTTTCTTACACCAACCTTATGTCATACGTGCATTTGGTGGTGCTTTGTTCTTAACCGGTATTATCATTATGGGTTACAACACCTTCATGACAATCCGTAAGTCGAAGAAAGAACAAGCTGAAATTGAAGCAAAAGTTGCCGCCAAGCTGGCAAATGCTTAATTAACTGGAGATTTGATTAATGAAGCATGAAACTATAGAAACAAATGCTGGCTGGCTGATTGGACTGACACTGCTTGTGATCAGTATCGGTGGGTTGGTAGAAATCGTTCCATTGTATTTCATCGATAGCACTATCGAAGAAGTTAAAGTGGAGGGTATAGATACCGTTCATCCATACTCACCACTTGAATTACGTGGTCGTGATATTTATCAGCGTGAAGGTTGTTACCTATGCCACTCACAAATGATTCGTCCGTTCCGTGATGAAGCATTACGTTATGGTCACTACTCATTAGCGGCAGAGTCCAAGTTTGATCACCCATTCCAATGGGGTTCAAAACGAACAGGTCCTGATCTTGCTCGTGTAGGTAAAAAATATTCTAACGAATGGCACGTACAGCATTTAATTGCGCCGCGTTCTGTTGTTAAAGAATCCATTATGCCGAACTATCCGTGGTTGATGGATTCATTAAGCTATAAAGATATCGCTGATCGTTTGCGTGCATTGAAAGTAGTGGGCGTTCCTTATTCTGAAAGTACAGAAGAATACGAAGCAAACGTAAAACGTTTTGGTGAAGAGGTTGCTAAAAATATGGATATTCTTCATGCCGAAGAAAATCTTTTAGCACAAGCAGCGGCTGGTAACTATGACGGTAATGCTGATGATGTGACTGAAATGGACGCGCTTGTCGCATACCTGCAGCTGTTAGGAACGATGGTTGATTTCAGCAAATTTGACGAAGGTCATTTTGCGAAATTCCGCTAATCGCTTAAAGGAAAAAGGGCAGAACTTGATAGGATTAAATCACGATGTTTGATTGGCTTAGCTGGTTTACCCATATGGAAAATACCAAGCCGTTTGTATTGGTACTGTTTTCGATTACGTTTGTTGCAATATTAGTTTATGTTTTTACAAATCGTGATCGAAGTAAACGGCTTGAGTCTTACAAGAATATTCCGTTTCAAGATGATGATGAAGACGGACAGAGTAAGGATATAAAAAATGAGCAGTGAAAAAAATAAACCTACTGTACAGACAACCGGCCATGCGTGGGACGGTGACTTACAGGAATACAATAACCCGTTACCAAATTGGTGGTTATGGACATTTTATGCCTCGGCAATTTTTGCCCTTGTATACTGGGTGTTATACCCAGCATGGCCTGTAGGTGATAGTTATACTAAAGGTGTGATGAATAACATCACATACACAACATCTGATGGCAAAACAACAACAACGCATTGGAACACTCGTGCCTTGTACCTTAAAGAAATGCAGGAAGCTCGCGAGAGTCAGAAACAATATCTGGAAGATATTAATGCATCGACATTTGAGCAAATTGCATCAAGTGAAGAAAAAAGTGCCTTTGCTTATTCATCTGCAAAAGTTTTATTTGCAGACAACTGCGCAGCCTGTCACCAGACAGGTGGTGATGGTGTTATTGGTTATTATCCAAACTTATTGGATGATGCATGGTTATGGGGCGGAAGCTACAGCAAGATCCAGGAATCCATTAATAACGGTCGTAACGGTTCAATGCCTGGTTTTAAAGCAAGCTTAACGACCAAGCAGGTTTCTGATGTTGCAGATTATGTTTTAAGTTTATCAGGCAACAATGTTGATGCATCTGCAGCAAAACGCGGTAAAAAAGTTTTTGCTGGTCAAGGTGGTTGTGTCGCGTGTCATGGTGCAGATGCTAAAGGCCAAACATTTATGGGGTCAGCTAATCTAACAGATAAGATTTGGACTATTGCAGATGTTGACGGTGCCGATACCGCTGAAGCTAAAAAAGCAGCAGTAGTGGACCTGGTTAATAATGGTAAAACGCGTCAAATGCCGGCATGGAAAGAGCGTTTGTCAGCGACAGAAATTAAGATTCTGACGTTCTACGTTAAACAGCTATCTGCTAGTAAGTAGTTAATAAATCGCAGTCATTGCGAGTGGAACGAAGCAATCTCAACCTAAGAGCACTAAATATGAGATTGCTTCAGTCACTTTGTTCTTTCGCAATGACTGCGAAACTTAATCAGAGGATGTGTGTATAAACGCACATCCTCTTTTTAGTCTCTGGAAAAAGATTTTATAATGAATATATTGGGTATTACAGGTTAGCTATCGCTATGCCAGAAGAAGTATTATTTCAGGAACGGATTGAGATATTTCCACGCTCGGTTAAAGGACGTTATCGTTCTATAAAAAGCGGCATACTTCTTCTTGCCTATGCGGTTTATTT
>JAUVGM010000144.1 GCA_030593785.1 Gammaproteobacteria bacterium
AACCTATCCGTTAACGACAGCAATGTTATCGGTTCCCGGTGCGGTGACGGTACGTGGATATTCTTTCTTTAATGATTCTTATGTTTATATTATTTTTGAAGATGGAACGGACATTTACTGGGCACGTTCACGTGTACTTGAATACTTGAGTCAGGTTGCAGGTCGATTACCACCTGAAGCACGTCCGGCACTTGGACCCGATGCAACGGGTGTAGGTTGGGTTTATGAATATGCTTTAGTTGATAGAACAGGTGGAACAGATTTATCACAGCTGCGTAGTTTACAGGACTGGTTTTTAAAATATGAACTGCAAACCGTTCCCGGTGTTTCAGAAGTTGCGACACTCGGTGGCATGGTAAAACAATATCAAGTTGTGCTTGATCCTGATCGTTTACGTGCTTATAGCATTCCGTTACAAAAAGTTCGTATGGCAATTAAACGTGCTAACCAGGAAGTCGGTGGCTCTGTTATAGAAATGGCGGAAGCAGAATATATGATTCGAGCAACGGGATATATTAAAGGTATAGATGATCTCCGTCGAATTCCATTAGGCGTAAATAAACGCGGCACACCTATATTATTAAAAGATGTTGCAGACATTCGTTTAGGTCCGCAAATGCGTCGTGGTATTGCCGAACTTGATGGTGAAGGTGAAGTGGTCGGTGGCATTATTGTAATGCGTTATGGTGAAAATGCCTTAAAAACCATTGAACTGGTTAAGGAAAAACTGCAAGAGTTAAAACAGGGTTTACCAAAAGGCGTAGAAATTATTGAAACCTATGATCGTTCCAGTTTAATTAATCGCGCTGTTGATAATTTAAACATGAAATTGATTGAAGAGTTTATCGTTGTTGCTATTGTTTGTATGGTCTTCCTGTTTCATATACGTTCTGCACTCGTTGCGATTATCAGTTTACCCATCGGTATTCTGGTGGCGTTTATGATTATGTATCAACAAGGTATGAATGCCAACATCATGTCGTTAGGAGGAATTGCAATTGCGATTGGTGCGATGGTCGATGCCGCCATTGTTATGATAGAAAATGTACATAAACATATTGAGAGAACGCCTCTTACAGATGAGAATCGTTGGCAAATTATGCGTGAGGCAACCATGGAAGTGGGGCCGCCATTATTTTTCTCTTTGCTCATTATTACATTAAGTTTTCTACCTGTATTTACCTTGGAAGCACAGGAAGGAAAATTGTTTGCCCCTTTAGCCTTTACCAAAACATTTGCCATGGCTGCATCGGCAGGTTTAGCCATTACCCTGGTTCCGGTATTAATGGGTTATTTCATTCGCGGTAAGATTAAGCCTGAGCATGAAAATCCGGTAAATCGTTTTTTAATGAAAGTTTATCAACCCATAATTCATTATGTTTTGGATAAGCCTAAAAAAGTTTTAAGCATTGCATTATTACTGGTGTTAGTTGGTATCTGGCCTATGTCTCAAATTGGTTCCGAGTTTATGCCGGATCTCGATGAAGGTGACCTGATGTATATGCCAACGACCTTCCCGGGTGTTTCGGTAGGTAAAGCACAGGAAATTTTACAACAGACAGATAAGTTAATTAAAACGGTACCGGAAGTAAAACGTGTTTTTGGTAAAATAGGTCGCGCTGATACGGCAACTGATCCAGCACCACTCACCATGATTGAAACAACCATTCAATTTAAACCAAAAAGTGAATGGCGCGAAGGTATGACCAAAGAGAAGCTGAAAGCGGAATTAAATCAGTTGATCAAATATCCAGGCTTAACCAATGCCTGGGTCATGCCGATTAAAACACGAATTGATATGTTGGCGACCGGTATCAAAACACCAGTAGGCATTAAAGTTGCCGGGCCTGATTTAAAAGTGTTGCAGGATATCGGTAAACGTCTTGAAGAAGTTGTGATAAAAGTGCCTGGAACGGTATCGGTATTTTCTGAACGTGTTGCTGGTGGGCGTTATATTACTGTCGATGTTGATCGTGTTGCTGCATCTCGCTTTGGATTAAATATTGCGGATGTGCATGATGTTGTCAGGACTGCATTAGGTGGCATGGTGGTAACACAAAGTGTTGAAGGTCTGGAACGTTATCCTATTAATGTGCGTTACCCGCGTGATTTACGTGATTCAATTGAAGACTTGCGTAACTTACCTATTATTACAAAAACAGGTGCACGTATTCCATTAAGTGAAGTGGCGGATGTCAAAACTGAAATGGGCCCGGCTATGATTAAAAGTGAAAATGCACGTCCTAATGGTTGGACCTTTGTCGATATTGCCGGTCGTGATTTAGGTTCTTATGTTGAAGAAGCACAACGTGTCGTGGCAGAAGAAGTAGAGTTGCCACCGGGTTACTCAATTTCATGGTCGGGTCAGTATGAATACATGGTGCGGGCGAAAAAACGTTTATCTGTGGTAGTGCCTTTTACCTTGATGATCATCGTTTTACTACTGTACCTCAACTTCCGCAATGTCATTGAAGTGCTGATTATTATGGGTACGTTACCGTTAGCATTAGTGGGAGGTTTCTGGTTACTGTATTTACTAGGTTACAACATGTCGGTTGCGGTGGGTGTAGGTTTTATTGCACTGGCAGGTGTCTCGGTTGAAATTGGTGTCATTATGCTGGTTTATTTAAACCAGGCTTATGAAAATGCACATTTCATTGCTGAGAAAGAAGGCCGTGCATTTACTCTACATGATTTACAACAGGCAGTAATAAGCGGTGCGTTATTGCGTATTCGTCCTATTATGATGACGGTAGCGGCGATCATCGCCGGTTTATTACCGATTATGTTAGGTGGCGGTACTGGTTCAGAAGTCATGCGCCGTATTGCTGCACCCATGGTGGGTGGCATGGTGAGTGCGACAGTATTAACTCTTGTGGTCATTCCTGCCGTGTTCCTGATTTGGAAGGGAACAAAAATCAGTAAAGCATAAATGATAAAAATTGATATTAAACCGGGTTATATAACATTCCATCTCTTATGAAATGGAATGTTATAGCCATCGTTCTAAACGGTTACAGGAGGTTAGGTTATGAATTTTGTAAAAATTGTTTCAATTATTAGACCAGAAATGTTGGGGATAGTTGAGGACGCGCTCAAGGAATTAAATGTTCCCGGCGTCAGTATTACTCATGCCAAAGGTTACGGTGAGTATGCTAATTTTTTCCGGCATGATCGTATGGTAGAACATATTCAGGTTGAGGTTTTCATTGGAAAGAAGCGAGCAACTGAAATTGCTGAAAAAATTATGGAAGTCGCTCATACCGGTGGTGAGGGTGATGGTATTGTGGCTGTTATGCCTGTTGACAGTGTTTATCATATTCGAACTAAACAAAAATGTAGCGATGAAGTTTGTTAAATCATAAGTTTAAAAGTCATATATTGTACTATTATTATGATTGTGGTTATTTTTTCAGTCGGAGAAAAGATTGTCATTGAACTAAAAACTAATTGAACTAAACTAATGAATCTTAGTCAAAAATGTATATTTGGTATTTTGAGGTTTACAATTAACTATACGATCATGTTAAAGTCATGCTATGAAATTTATATCTGATAATTTATTGATGCTTGCCTTAGCGCTTGTATTGGGGTTTTCCCCTTTGCAGACTATTACTGCGTCAGTTTCTAAATGCATGAATATGGATCAAAGCATGCATCATCAGATGAATATTGCAGATAAAACCATGCAGAATGAGCATAGTGATATAGTTCAATCTGATAGCCCACGTGACTGCTGTGAACAAACCGCATGTGACATGTCTCATTGCGCAAGCAGTACTGCAGCAGCGACTACTTCAAATACTCAGAATGACATGGCTTATACAGTGAGCAATGTTTATCTAAAACCAACTGTTTTATTAATGCCTTTTTACCCTTCATCGTTATATCGACCACCTAAAGTTTAATTCCTCTCTTAATGCTTGATTTAAACATTAAGCAAAAATTTAAATAATCTTTATAAAAATTTGTACGTCAGCGTGCTGTTTTACCGTTGTTATTTTATTTAACAGCGCTGCACTCTGATAAAGAGGAATAAAAAATGTCGAAAATTATATTACCCGGTTTCGATCATGGCGTGGAACCTGAATCGTTGTCCCGCCGTCGCTTTGTGACAGGCTTAGCTGCGGGTACTGCATTAATGGGCTTAGGGTTAAGCGTTAACGCGAAACCATCTAGCGAAGCAATGAAAAAAATTCTTGCTGGACCTACAGTATTAAGAGGTTCCAACTTTGATTTAACCTACTCACCAACAAAAGTTAATTTAACCGGTAACGAACGTATTGCGACCGCAATTAATGATTCAGTTCCTGCTCCAGTGTTGCGTTGGAAAGAAGGTGATACCGTCACACTTAATGTAACCAATAACATGGCAGAAGATACTTCCATTCATTGGCATGGGATTATTCTCCCACCAGAGCAAGATGGTGTACCGGGTATTAGTTTTGCGGGAATTAAGCCTGGCACTACACATAAATATCAATTCAAAGTGAATCAAAGTGGTACTTACTGGTATCACAGTCATTCAGGTTTTCAGGAACAAACCGGTGCTTATGGTGCGATTGTTATTGATCCTAAAGAACCGCCTCCCTATACCTATGATCGTGATTACGTTGTGATGTTATCGGACTGGACGGATGAAAACCCTACTGATGTTTATCATAAATTAAAAAAACTCAGTCATTACTATAACTTCCGTGAACGTACCGTTGGTGATGCGATGGGGGAAATAAGTGAAGGTGGTTGGGATAAATTTTGGGCTAACCGGGGCATGTGGAATGACATGCGTATGTCAGATCGTGATATCTCCGATGTTACTGGTTATACCTATACCTTCTTAACCAATGGCCATGCTCCGGCAGATGGCTGGACTGGTTTATTCAAAAAGGGTGAAAAAGTGTTACTGCGTTTTATAAATGCAGCAGCGATGACCTTCTTTGATGTCCGCATTCCTGGTTTGAAAATGACTGTTGTTGCAACGGATGGCCAATACATTCAACCGGTAAATATTGATGAATTCCGCATCGGAGTTGCTGAAACTTATGATGTCATTGTTGAACCCAGTGCAGATAGAGCGTACTCAATTTTCTCTCAAGCGATTGACCGTTCAGGTTATGCGCGCGGCACATTAACCCCTGATTCTTCAATGACAGCTGAAGTACCTGAATTGGATGCGGCACCATTGTTAACACATGGTGACATGGGAATGGATATGTCTTCCATGAGTGGCATGGATCATTCAGGTCATGACATGGGTGGTTCGAGCATGGAAGGAATGGATCATTCTAAAATGAACATGGGCAAAAAAGTAAGTAAACCTGCAATGAAGTGCGGTGGTGGAATGGATATGGGTTCCATGGATCACTCTAAGATGAAAGGCATGGATCATTCCAAAATGAAAGGAATGGGTAAACCTGAAATGGGATCGGGAGGCATTGGCTTTGGTAGTAGCCGTAAAATTGTTCATGCTGATACCGAGTATGGTCCTCATATCGATATGCGCGCCGATGCACCGCAATACCGATTAGATGATCCCGGAGTTGGACTGCGTAACAATGGACGTAAAGTTTTAACTTATGCCGACTTGCGTAACCTTACTAGAACGAAAGATCGTCGAGATCCTGGTCGAGAAATTGATCTGCATCTTACCGGCAATATGAGTCGTTACATGTGGTCGTTTAACGGGGTGAAGTATAAAGATGCTGAACCATTGCGACTAAAGTACGGCGAGCGTGTTCGTATTAATTTAATTAACGACACCATGATGAATCATCCTATTCATCTACATGGTATGTGGAGTGATCTGGAAACGGGGGACGCAAAATACATTCCCCGTAAACATACTATCGTTGTGCAGCCGGGAGCGAGGATAAGTTATTTAGTCACCGCAGATGCCAAAGGAAGTTGGGCTTATCACTGTCACCTTGTTTATCACATGCTTGGCATGTTCAGAAAAGTTGTTGTCAGCTAAGGGAGACATAATATGAAAAATAAAATAATTTGTGCCTTTGTTGGCTGTGCGTTATCAACTTCTGTTTTTGCTGCTGGTATGGAAGATGATCCTCTTGTAACCAAAGTAATGATTGATCAATTAGAGACTCGCATTGTTGATGGAGATGATCCGCTAGTGTTAGAAGCACAAGCCTGGATTGGTTACGATCTTAACAAGTTTGTTATTAAGGCAGATATAGAACAAGTTAAGAATGATACCGAAGAACTTGAACTGCAAGCTTTATACAGTCGTGCAGTCGCACCTTTTTGGGATTTTCAAATCGGTGTTCGACAAGATCAAAAACCAATAGAAAGAAACTGGTTAGCGATTGG
>JAUVGM010000217.1 GCA_030593785.1 Gammaproteobacteria bacterium
TGCAGAGTCTTTTAAATGTTTATTGCTACGGTGTTGATTAAATAAAGTGATTAAATTATTTCGTGGTAACTTTCCGTTTCCATTATAAGGTAATTTTTCTACTTTTATGAGAGGCCGAGGAACAAAAGCATTATCTACCTGGTGGCTAAATAAAGCATTTATTTCTTTAACATTTAAATCAGGCGCTACAACGAAGGCGGCCAGGCGTGCTTTTTCATCTGGATGTTCGTCAGGCATGAAAAAAACAGCATCATAAATACCATCAAGGGCACAGAGTTTAATTTTTAAATCACTTAATGAGCCACGTTTGCCCGCTATTTTAACTAGATCAGACTGGCGGCCTAATAAATTAAAATGTTTTGAGTCTAATTGTTCAATCTGATCGGGTAATAAAACTTCTTCATCCGATAATGGGGTAAGTAAGCATACACCGGTGAGTTTTTCAGAAAAGCTGTAGTCTGCTAATAATGTCCATTCTAAATTTTGAGTTGTTGTTCGAGTAGCAATAACCCCTGCTTCACTACAACCATAAATTTCTCGTACAGTTGTGTGCAATTCTTTTTCAGCATCCTTTGCAAGTTGTACCGATAAAGGCGCTGTCGCAGAAAGAGCGAAATCTATTACTGGCCAGTCTAATTTTGTCTGAGCACAAGCACGTAAATGAATGGGTGTTGTAACGAGAATGATAGGATCGTTTACAGCTGTAATAGTTTGTCGAATATCATCAGGAAAAAAAGGTTTGCTGTTATGAACGCAAACGCCAGTGATTAATGGAAATATAATTGTCGTTTCAAATCCATACATGTGTTGAGGTGGTACTGTTGCCACTAAAGTATGCTGGCCCTGATGATTTAATTTAAGTTGTGTGGCGACACGTTGCGCACTATCAACAAGTGCCCCCCACTGTTTTGGATTTGCTTTTGGTTTACCACTACTTCCCGATGTAAAAACAATGGCAACGAGTTGATTAGACTTTATTTCTAATGATAAAGATTTATCAGTATTCGTTTTAGAAGCTAATAACGATTTGAGTAAAGCATCATCAAGCCGCTGTGTGTCTGTATAGTCTTCTTCAAGCGCTTCAATTTCTTTTTCTGCACGGCTGGCAGGCATTAAAGAAATTTGTTTTTGCAGCATACAAGCCACAAAACCAAGTGCAAACAGGTAACGATCTTCACAAAGGTTGATAGCGTATTTATGTTTGCTTAAGCTTTCTTCGACATGTGAAACATCCTGTATAAATTCACTGTGCGTGATGAGCTCATCTTTATACCAAAAGATGGGGGTATCCGGTTGTGAATTAATAAGGATAGGTAATGTATTCATTCGTTTAAATTTATTTAGTTAAATTATGTGGTTTAATTTTTATAATTTTACGAATAAATTGAAAAAAGCCACCTTCAATTTCACCTGCAAAATAATGTTTACGAAACATAAATTCAATAATAAAAAAACTGCCTAATAATAGATAGCTAAGCACATAAGTAAAAAATGACCAGACTTCAAGCGAAGTAAATATTGCGAGC
The DNA here is from genome assembly GCA_030593785.1 of Gammaproteobacteria bacterium. Lineage (GTDB taxonomy): Bacteria > Pseudomonadota > Gammaproteobacteria > UBA6429 > Thiohalophilaceae > JAGLTQ01. The sequence continues at coordinate 1,527 of JAUVGM010000217.1, forward strand.
AATATACTCGTTATCGTCATTAATAAAAAAAAGACCGACCATATACTCGTTAAGTTTCTATTATAGCGTAAATAACGCTCATCCAGGCTGTCTCCTAATATGCTGGCATATCGTGTAATCAACGGTGTTTGGCCAGCAAGCAGCGATTGAGCAAAAAGGATAAACAGGCTTAATAACACGAGTATGGGTGGGAGAAAAAGCAGGTACTGCCGGTATGCTGGTTGTATTAAATAAGTAATTACCCCAATGACAATGATGAGAATGATTCCTGCTGACCAGTGTTTATTTAGGAATTTCTCAATCGCTAATAGAAAAAATATCGACATAAGGTAGCCGATAATAATTAAGGGTTGCTCCAGCCAGAGAGCAATATAGGCGGCTAGTGGATAGGCAATGATCAGTGTTATCGAGAGTTTTCTTAACATTGATGACATTACTGATTAATTTTGACGTTGAGCCTCGATATGATTCGTCAAATTACGTAAAGACGAAAAAATCCGGGCATTATTTGAGTCATCAGATTTTAATTGGAAGCCGTATTTTTGTGTAATAGCCATTGCGAGTTCCAGTGCATCGATGGAATCCAGGCCAAGGCCTTCATTAAAAAGTGCTGCATCCGGGTCAATATCGGAAGTGGTAACGTCTTCTAGATTGAGGGATTTGAGAATAAGTTCTGCAACTTCTTTCTCTGAGTTTGTTAGTTCTGACATATTAAATCTCGTACGGGTTAATGCTATTTAATGACATTATTTTAGCCAGCTATTCTAGCATAGAGGGCTTTGCTATGGGCTTTTGGGGGGAGTGAAAAGGCCCTTGGTAAGACAAAAAAACGTGTATTTCAGTAATGAAGAGTTATTTTGTGCTGTTTTCACCTACATACGCAGCCAAAGAGCGTAATGATGAGAATATCTCTTTATTGTTCGTATCATTGTTGCGAAGTTCGATGCCATACGTTTTGCTCAATGTGACCGATAATTCGAGCGCATCAATTGAGTCCAGGGCCAAACCTTCATTAAATAGTGGTTCTTCAGGATTAATTTCTTCAGCAGTAATATCTTCCAGGCTCAGGCAGTCAATAATTAGCTGAGCGACTTCTTTTTCGAGTGTTTCTTGTGTCATTAACGGCTTCCGTCAGATTAAATTAAATAATTATGGATATTTCTCACTGAGTAAGAACGGCAAATATTATCATAAAATTCGATGTGAGTTAATTCGTGCCCCGGGTACATTTGCAAATGTAATTATATCAATAAGTTGTATAATCAATTACTTAATAATAGTTATTTAATAAAAATAAGCTTACTCATCATGATCTCAATCCGTAATTTACAGTTTGCCTACTCAGACAATGAAGTAATTTTTAACGATTTTAATTTAGAGATTGAAACGGGCAGTTTATTTGGTCTGATTGGTCCAAATGGTGCGGGTAAATCGACGTTAATATCGTTGATAACAGGTTTGAATACAGTGCAGTCTGGCAGTATTAAGATTGACGGCAAGGAATTATCTTCTGCACGTGATGAGTTGTTGGCTAATTTATCATCTGTACCACAAGAATATGCGTTTTATCCAAAGTTGACCGTTCAGCAAAATCTTAATTTCTTTTGTCGCTTGTATAAAAATATTCAACAACCTGAGTTGAATATTACTAAAGCCATCGAACTGACAGGTTTAGCTGATTATCAACACCGAGCAGCAGGAAAGCTATCAGGCGGATTAAAACGTCGTCTGAATCTTGCAATTGGTTTACTCAATAAACCTGTGCTTCTTATTTTAGATGAACCAACAGTTGGAATTGATCCTCAGTCACGCTATTTTATTCTTGCTGCAATCAAACAACTTAATAAAGAAGGAACAACCATTCTTTATACCAGTCATTACATGGAAGAGATCGAAGGCTTGTGTGACACCATTGCGGTAATCGATCATGGGAAAATTGTATTGTCGGGTGAATTGGATAAATTGTTATCGAGTTCATCAGATACGAACGATTTTTATATTCAAACACAAGTTTCAATTAATAAAAGTGACATTGAAGCATATGATTTTAATGAAAAATTAAAAATACATAACAATAAAATTGAGGGTGAATTGGATAATGTTGATCAGTTAGCAGAATTACTGTCTATGTTAACTAAGTCGGGACATAAAATAGAGCAAGTTGAATTTGGCAAGCAAAGCCTGGAGTCCATGTATTTTTCTTTAACCGATCGGGCTGTACGTGAATGATTAAATTACTTCTTAATATATTAAATAAAGAATTCACCCTTGTTCTTAAAGACATTCATGCATTGTTGGTATTGTTTATTATGCCCATGGCTTTTATTTTAGTGATGTCATTAGCTTTACCAGATACTTCATCTAATGATGATAAAGATCGCCCAAAAATAGGATTGATTTTTCAACAACCTCAAGACAGTCAAATACCCGCTAGTCAGGCTCTCACTCAGTTAGCGGGATTTAGCACTCAAAAATATAACAATAAAAAAGAGTTGCGCGAAAATATCATTAATGATCAACTCATTGCCATGATAGTGGTGCCTGAAAATTTTATTCAGTTGTTGCAAAAAAATGAACCGATTTATAACAACCTGGAAGTCCATTATTCACCTAGCACACCATCGCAGTTACGTTTTTTATTGATGGCATCCATTAGACAGGTTACCGCTCTTTGGCAATTAGAAAAAAAGTTAAAGTCAAAAGTGTCTGATTCATTTATGCAACAAGGGCTAAAAGATAAGTTCTTAGGCGTTAGCTTAGTGGATGAGCATGAAATTTCGATTAGTGAAGATAAGCTTGAAGCAAAACAACCAAGTTCGGTACAACAAAGTGTACCTGCATGGTTAATTTTTTCAATGTTTTTTGTTGTTATTCCTTTATCAACAACGTTCATTGTTGAAAAACAACATGGAACATTACAACGTTTAAAAACAATGCCGATTGCAGATGGTTATTTTATATTTGGAAAAATAATACCGTATATCATCATCAATCTTATCCAAACGCTATTGATGTTTTTAGTTGGCATGTACCTGGTACCGGCTGCTGGTGGCCAGGCTTTACAGCTTTCAGATAATGCATGGTTATTAATACCGATGTCGATGTCGATAAGTTTATTAGCAATTAGTTTAGCGATGTTGATTGCAGTGCGC
>JAUVGM010000023.1 GCA_030593785.1 Gammaproteobacteria bacterium
ACTGACGACGTACTTCCTCTACGATATCGCCCGCTGCACGACCTACTGCTTCCATCGCCATAGCACCGAATAAGTAAGGGATCAGACCACCGATAAACAGACCGATAATAACCAAGTGGTTAGATAGATCAAAAGATACCGATTGGCCGTTAGCCGCTAATGTATGCGTGTAATCAGCAAATAGAACAAGTGTTGCAAGCCCAGCTGAACCAATCGCGTAACCTTTAGTCACTGCTTTAGTTGTATTACCAACCGCATCAAGTGCATCAGTTGTCTTACGAACATCTTCAGGAAGTTCAGCCATTTCAGCAATACCACCTGCGTTATCCGTAATAGGACCGTATGCATCAAGTGCTACGATAATACCTGTCATTGATAACATAGACGTCGCAGCAATCGCGATACCGTATAAACCCGCAAAATGATAAGCGCCATAAATGGATGCGCAAATAGAAAGCACAGGTAATGCTGTAGATTTCATTGAAACACCTAAACCAGCAATAACGTTTGTACCGTCACCTGTGGTTGATGCTTTAGCAATATTTTTAACTGGCGCATACTCAGTAGCTGTGTAGTACTCAGTGATGACAATCATTGCTATAGTCAGAGCTAAACCGATAAGTGCAGCATAGTAGAACTCAGATGCACCAACAACGTTACCATTTGCTAGTTTTAATGCTACATCCCCCATCATATTCTGTGTTACAAAATAAAATGCAATAGCAGAAAAAACTGCAGCAATAATGGTGCCCTTATAAAGAGCATTCATGATTTTTGCACCATCAGAAGTTTTTACGAAGAACGTACCGAGGATAGAACCTATAATTGAAACACCACCGAGAACTAGTGGGTAAGTTACCGCTAATTCACCAATTTCGCTCATTACCAGGCCACCTAATAACATGGTTGCAATGATAGTTACTGCGTATGTTTCAAATAAGTCAGCGGCCATACCTGCACAATCACCTACGTTATCACCTACGTTATCAGCGATAGTTGCAGGGTTGCGTGGGTCATCTTCAGGGATACCGGCTTCAACTTTACCTACGATGTCAGCACCAACGTCAGCACCCTTAGTGAAGATACCGCCACCTAAACGTGCAAAGATAGAAATAAGTGAACCACCAAATGCGAGGCCAACTAATGCATGTAATGCATCTTCTTGAGAAACATCCATCATAACGGTTAAGACTGAGTAGTAACCCGCAACACCTAAAAGACCAAGGCCAACCACTAACATACCTGTGATAGCGCCGCCTTTAAATGCAACTTGTAAAGCAGGGTTAATACCATCTTTAGCCGCTTCTGCAGTACGTGAGTTAGAACGAACAGATACGTGCATGCCAATGTAGCCGGCAATACCAGAAAGGATTGCACCAACGGCAAAACCAATAGCACTATACCAGCCAAGAGCAAAGCCCAAAGCGACAAATAAAACAGCACCGACCATACCAATGGTTGTGTACTGGCGAGCTAAGTAAGCAATAGCGCCTTCTTGAATTGCGGTAGCGATTTCCACCATTTTATCATTCCCCATGGGTTTTGATAAAATACTGAAAATTGAAATTACGCCATAAGCGATACCGATGAGGGCACAGACTATAGCAATGAGTAGACCAGTGGACATGATTCTTCTCCCTTCATTATTAAAAACAAATAGCTAGTTAAATTCTTGTGCACAGAGACTAAACCCTTTTGGTGGTGGGCGTTATCATGTGTTTTTATTGGTCTATCTTCGCATTTAATATCCTTAAAAGTAATATTAATATACTTAATTTTAAGCATTGATATAGATCAAAAAAAGGTGATTTTTCCTGAAATTAAATCAGGTGGTTTAGCGTTAGCGGATTTCCCTAAGTTACTGTAAAATAAGCTGCTTAGTTACATTTTCAGGATATTTCAATGCATACAAGAATTAAAATTTGCGGCATTAAACATCAAGATGATGCACTAAAAGCAGTTGAATATGGTGCAGATGCGATTGGATTGATTTTTGTTGAAAAAAGTCCACGGTATGTCAGTTTGACAGAAGCGCGTTTGATCGCTGAGTCAATACCCCCCTTTGTTACTGTGGTAGGGTTATTCATGGATGCTTCTGCAGCAACTGTACGCGAAGCATTGAAAGTGGTGCCTATAAATTTGCTGCAATTTCATGGTGATGAATCCCCTGAATTTTGCGAACAGTTTGAGATGCCGTATATCAAAGTATTAAGAATGCGCGAGAATGTAAATGTTGTGGCGTTCGCGCAAGAGTATCCAAATGCAGCAGGTATTTTATTAGATACTTACAGTAAAGCGGGTGGTGGTTCCGGACAAACGTTTGACTGGAGTTTGATTCCAGAAGGTATTCCGTTACCTCTTATATTAGCGGGTGGGCTTAATCCAGATAATGTTGCATCAGCCGTTGAAACAGTAAAACCTTATGCGGTTGATGTCAGCAGTGGTGTTGAATCAGAGCCTGCAGTTAAAGATCACAAAAAAATTGAACAATTTATTAAAGAGGTGCAGCGCGTTGGCTGAATCAGAAACAGAAGTAAAATATCATCAGCCAGATGAAAGAGGTCATTTTGGTGTTTATGGCGGTCTTTTTGTCGCCGAGACATTAATGGGACCGCTAACTGAGTTACGTCTTGCCTATGAAAAATTCATGCAAGATAAGGATTTCCTGGCTGAGCTTGATTGGGAATTACAAAATTATGTTGGCCGTCCATCACCGTTGTATTTTGCTGAACGCTGGTCAAAAGAACTCGGTGGCGCAAAGATTTATCTCAAACGTGAAGATCTCAATCACACCGGTGCTCACAAAGTAAACAATACTGTCGGCCAGGCTTTATTGGCTAAACGCATGGGTAAGACCCGCATCATTGCAGAAACGGGCGCTGGCCAACATGGAGTGGCAACAGCCACGGTTGCTGCACGTTTAGGAATAGAATGTGTGGTTTATATGGGCGCCGTTGATATTCAACGTCAGGCTGCGAATGTTTACCGCATGAAATTACTCGGTGCAGAAGTCGTGCCGGTGACAACAGGTTCTGCGACCTTAAAAGATGCGCTCAACGAAGCGATGCGTGACTGGGTGACCAATATTGATGATACCTTTTATATAATAGGTACGGTGGCGGGGCCACACCCCTATCCAGCGATGGTTCGTGATTTTCAAACGATCATTGGTCGCGAAGCACGTGAACAAATTCAGCAGCACGAAGGCCGTTTACCTGATGCGTTAATCGCTTGTGTGGGCGGTGGTTCAAATGCCATTGGTCTTTTTCACCCGTTTCTTGATGATAAAAATGTCGCCATCTACGGTGTAGAAGCGGCAGGAGATGGCATTGAAACAGGTAACCATGCTGCGCCGCTATGTGCAGGTAAACCGGGTGTTTTACACGGTAACCGGACGTATTTAGTGGAAGATGAGAACGGTCAGATTATTGAAACACACTCTATTTCAGCCGGTTTGGATTATCCTGGTGTTGGGCCTGAACATGCCTGGTTAAAAGACATCGGTCGTGCAAAATATGTCGCGATTGATGATAAAGAAGCTTTGCAGGCTTTTCATGATTTAACCAAAATTGAAGGTATTATCCCCGCATTAGAATCCAGTCATGCTTTGGCGTATGCCACTAAATTAGCGCCAACCATGGATAAAGATAAAATCATTATTGTGAACCTTTCTGGCCGTGGCGATAAAGATATCCACACGGTAGCTGACATTGAGGGGATCACGCTGTGATAGATCATGTGAGCCGAATCCAGGCGAGATTTGAATTACGCGCCAAAGAAGGCCGTAAGCTGTTAATTCCGTATTTCACAGCGGGCGATCCAAAACCTGAAAATGCCGTGCCTATGATGCACGCCATGGTTGAAGCTGGCGCGGATTTAATTGAATTGGGTGTACCTTTTTCAGATCCAATGGCTGAAGGTCCTGTGATTCAAAGAGCCATGGAGCGCGCGTTAGAATACAATGTGAGTCTTCGTGATGTGATGGCAATGGTGGCTAAATTTCGTCAAAAAGACTCAGAAACTCCAGTAATATTAATGGGTTACCTTAATCCAGTGGAAGTAATGGGCTACACAGAATTTGCTCAAGCGGCAAGTAAAGCCGGTGTTGATGGCCTTTTGACAGTGGATATTCCTCCAGAAGAAGCAACAGATTATGTGGCTGCTCTGAAAGCAGAGGGAATTGACCGTATTTTCCTGATTGCTCCCACGACATCAGAAGATAGAATTAAAGCAATTAATGATGCCAGCGGCGGCTTTTTGTACTATGTTTCATTAAAAGGTGTGACTGGCGCAGGCCATTTAGACGTAAAAGCAGTACAGGATCGCGTTTCGACGATACGTACATTGACAGAATTACCTGTCGGAGTAGGCTTCGGTATCAAAGATGCAGAATCAGCGGCCAGTATCGCCAGTGCAGCAGATGCTGTTATCGTTGGTAGCGTAATTGTAAAACGTATTGAGGAAAATCTCGATTCAGCCGATAATGCTATTAAAGCGGTGTCTGAATTATTATCAGATATGCGGCAAGCTCTCGATGCGTAAATTAAAGTGCGTAAATTAAGATGCTTAAACAAACAAAAATAAGATAGGGTTTTTTAATGAATTGGTTTAGTAGATTATTACCAGAACGTATCCGAATTGACGGTGAATCACGTAAGAGTGTCCCGGAAGGTTTATGGACGAAATGCAGCGCCTGTGGTGCGGTATTGTATCGTGCCGAAATGGAACGTAATTTGGATGTTTGTCCTAAATGTGATCAACATGCTCGTGTTGGTGCCCGTTGGCGTTTAGAAAAATTCCTTGATGAAGAAGGACGAATTGAAATAGCAGAAAATTTAAAGCCGGTTGATGTCCTAAAATTTAAAGATATCAAAAAATATAAAGATCGCATTACCCAGGCACAAAAAGCGACTAATGAAAATGATGCTCTCATCGCTATGAAAGGGTCAGTAAAAGGTGTTCCTGTTGTTGCGGCTGCTTTTGAATTTAAATTCATGGGTGGCTCTATGGGCTCTGTTGTTGGCGAACGTTTTGTTCGTGCTGTAAATGTTTGTTTAAAAGAAAATTTACCATTGGTTTGTTATTCAGCCAGTGGTGGTGCACGTATGCAAGAAGCCTTGTTCTCGCTAATGCAAATGGCTAAAACCAGTGCTGCGTTAGCGCGTATGCGTAAACAATCTTTACCTTTCATCTCTATTCTGACCGATCCAACGATGGGTGGTGTATCAGCGAGTTTAGCTATGTTGGGAGATATCAATATTGCAGAGCCAAATGCATTGATTGGTTTTGCTGGTCCTCGGGTAATTGAACAAACGGTTCGCGAAATTCTTCCAGATGGATTCCAGCGTAGTGAGTTCTTATTAGAACACGGCGCGGTTGATATGATTGTTGATCGTCGTGATATGCGGGACAAAGTGGCGAGTCTTTTATCCATCATGATGCAAAAACCCGCAGCATAACCATGCTTCATCTTTTCCGCTCTAGCGGCGTTAAAAATCATCTCAAAATCCTCATTTGCTAAATGCAAACTCCGGTTTTTGATAATTTTTGCCTTGCTAGAACGAAAAATATTTTGCATGGACAAGTTGCGTAGCTTTCTATTTTAAAAGGGTGGTGTAAAAACCACCCTTTTTATTTTTGAGTTTGAAATAATGCGGTTTTCGTCTCTTCAAGAATGGTTAAATTGGCAAGAAGCTTTACATCCTTCAACCATTGAACTTGGTCTTGAGCGCGTTACTAAAGTTTTTAAACGTCTACATTCAACATTACCTTCCATTCCTGTTATTACCGTTGCGGGTACCAATGGCAAAGGTTCCAGTGTCGTTTTATTAGAATCTATTTATCAAAACGCAGGTTATCAATCAGGCGTTTACACCTCTCCACATTTACTCCGTTATAACGAACGAATTCATTTGAATGGAGAAGAAGTTTCGGATGAAAAAATTTGCGAAGCATTTGAACGAATTGATCAAGCTCGGTTAGAAAATGACGAAGAGATTTCTTTAACCTATTTTGAGTTTGGCACTTTAGCGGCATTAGATATTTTTTTTCGAGCAAAACCCGATGTAATAATTTTAGAAGTGGGGTTAGGTGGGCGACTTGATGTAGTAAACATTATTGATGCCGATGTTGCGCTTATCACTTCAATTGGTATTGATCACACTGGCTGGTTAGGTCATGACAGAGAGACCATTGCAGTAGAAAAAGCAGGAATCATGCGAGAAAATCATCCTGTTATTTTCAGCAGCGACGATATGCCTAATAGTATTAAAGATGTTGCAAATGAGAAGGGCGCAATACTCTATCACCGAGGCCGGGATTTTGATTGGCAGTCTGGACCAGGTGAGACGGCAGCAACAAGTTCATGGAATTGGACATCAGCTAATAAGCAACGAACCACGCTACCTATGCCAAATATACGCGGACGACATCAAATTGATAATGCTGCTGGCGTGTTAATGGTTGTTGAATGTATGGCAAAAAGTTTACCGGTGAATCAGCAGCAGATAAAGGCTGCATTGCTGTCATATTCTGTTGCCGGGCGTTTTGAATTTCGACCGGGTAATCCTTCGCATATACTTGATGTGGCGCATAATGCCGATAGCGTTGCATGTTTAGCCGAACTGCTGGATGAACAGCCTTGTGCAGGTAAAACCCTGGCTGTAGTAGGTATGCTCGAAGATAAAGCGCATGCTGATGCTTTAGGGCAAATATTACCGAAGATTTCTCAGTGGTTTATTGCTGATCTTGATGTACCTCGAGGCATGAAAGCGACTAAATTGGCAACAGTTGTGGAAAAACTGGACGGCAAGGCAAAAATAGCTTGTTTTGATAGCGTTAAACAGGCGATTGAAGCAGCAGACCATACTGCTGAAACTGCAGATCGAATTGTTATCTTTGGATCGTTTTATACAGTGGAATTCGCTATGCAGCTCGGAATATAATACGCTCTCAATCAGAACTGGTTTTATCTGTTATTTGTCATTTTATTGGTGTTTTTAGCCTTACTAGGGGGATTTGTGGAAGAAGGTCGCTTGAAACAACGTTTAGTTGGTGCCGTTGTGCTGGTAGCGTTGGCTGTGATTTTTATTCCTATGCTTCTCAGCGGTGGGCGAGATATGGAAATGCCTGTCTTTGGCAGTAATGTCCCTGAGCGAAGTACAGAAATTACTAATATCAAACATATTGATATTACAGAAATGCAAAAATCAGAACATCGTCCAATTAATCCAAAAAGAATTCCAATTGCGAAAGGTTTGCCTGAACCCGAAATAGTGAATGAGAAATCGACAAAGTCGACTGCTGAAAAAATTGCTAAACATTCCGAAGCAGAAAAGAAACCTGTTGTAAAAGGGAATGTTTGGGCTGTTCAAGTGGGTAGTTTTAATAACAGATCAAATGCCTTGGGTTTAAAAGATAAATTACGTAAGAAAAAAGTTCACGCCTTTGTCGAACGTATTATGAAAAATAATAAAGCGGTTTATCGAGTACGAGTGGGACCAGAAATCACACGTAAAAAAGCAGAAGCCCTGAAACTAAAGTTAAAGAAAGAATTTAAGCTCAGTGGTTTAGTTGTTAAACATCCATAATTTAAATGAATAGAAGTGAATAAAGTTAAATGGTTGTAGCTGATTTAATTGTATTAAGCATTATCATTGTATCCGTTGTTATTAGCTTAATGCGTGGCTTTGTAAAAGAGGCTATGTCATTAGCCAGCTGGTTAGTGTCTTTATGGGTCGCGATGACATTTTCATCCGGAATGGCAGAATTATTTGGTAGTTCTATTAAAGATCCAACCTTACGTTTGCTTGCGGCTTTTGTTAGTTTATTTATTTTATCTTTAATTGTTGGTGCAATTATTAATTTCTTTGCGACACAGTTAGTTCATAGGGTTGGTCTTACCGGTGTTGATAGAACTATTGGCGGCGTATTTGGTTTTTTACGCGGTATCCTGTTAGTAACAATTGTTGTTATGTTGCTTGGATTAACAACATTACCAAAAGAGTCATGGTGGGATGAATCCTTCTTTATGTTTAGATTTGAAGTAATCGCAACATGGTTAAAAGATTTATTACCGAGTGACATCGCTCGATATTTTCAGTATTAATTTGTAGGAATAAATATTTATGTGTGGAATTATTGGTCTTGTTGGTCACACCCCTGTTAACCAGGCACTTTATGATGGCTTAACCGTGTTGCAACACCGTGGGCAAGATGCTGCAGGTATCGTAACGTGTGAAGATGATCGCATGTATTTACGAAAAGGAAATGGCTTGGTTAAAGACGTTTTCCATACACGCCACATGATGACCTTAAAAGGCAATATTGGTATTGGACATGTGCGTTACCCAACTGCAGGTAGTTTTTCATCTGCTGAAGCGCAGCCTTTTTATGTGAATTCTCCTTATGGTATTGCTCTGGCTCATAACGGTAACTTAACCAACGCAGAAGAGTTAAAACATGATTTATACGTTCAAGATCGTCGCCATATAAATACAAACTCAGACTCTGAGATATTGTTGAATATATTTGCTCATGAATTACAGAAAACAGTAAATCCAAAACTTGATATTACAGCAGATAATGTTTTTGATGCTGTTGAAAATGTACATAAACGTTGTAGAGGTGCCTATGCAGTAGTCGCAATGATTACCGGACGAGGTATTGTCGCATTTCGTGATCCTTATGGTATTCGCCCCGTTGCATTTGGCAAGCGAGAAACAGAAAAAGGCATTGAACACATTGTTGCATCAGAATCAGTTGCAATCGATTCATTAGGTTTTGAAATGATTCGAGATATTGAGCCCGGGGAAGCTATTTTCATAAATCACGAAGGTGAACTTTTCTCCCGCCAATGCGCAGAAAATCCTAAATTATCTCCATGTATCTTTGAGCATGTTTATTTTGCACGTCCAGATTCAATAATAGATGGTGTTTCAGTTTATAAAGCACGCTTACGCATGGGCGATTATTTAGCGAAAACAATTATGAAGCATTTCCCCAATCATGATATTGATGTGGTGCTTCCTATACCGGATACAAGTCGTACTTCAGCTCTGGAGTTGTCTTATACACTGGGCGTAAAGTACAGTGAAGGCTTCATAAAGAATCGCTACATTGCCAGAACCTTTATTATGCCAGGGCAAAAGCAACGCAAAAAATCAGTACGTCAGAAATTGAATGCGATTGAATTAGAATTTAAAGGTAAAAATGTTTTACTTGTTGATGATTCTATTGTTCGTGGTACTACATCCTCACAAATTATTCAGATGGCACGCGATGCGGGTGCTAATAAAGTTTACTTTGCCTCTGCTGCGCCACCTGTGCGTTATCCCAATGTCTATGGTATTGATATGCCCGCAGCTCATGAATTAATAGGTCATGGGCGTGATGTTGATGCTATAGCAAAAGAAATTGGTGCAGATAGATTATTTTTTCAAGAGCTTGATGACTTGATTGAAGCCGTACGTAAAAAGGTACCTAACATCACCGAGTTTGATACATCAGTATTTAATGGCGAATATGTTACAGGTGATATTGATCAAAAATATCTGCAACATATAGAATCATTAAGAAATGATAAAAATAGGGAAAGCAATGATGCCGATAATGAAGTTATTGAAATTCACAATAACGCATAAATTGACATTTAACTCATCATCACCTAATCTATTTACTTCTGAAGTGGTTAAATTATTTCAGAGAGCGCCGATTTGATATCAGCTTGCGGGCGCATTAAAAGTACAGCTAAAGTGAAAGCCTGCTTTAGCTAATAACGCGGGTTTTTTTGTGCCCAAATTAAGTCACTAAAGCGACGCTGACGTCGTTATAAGCATTATTCGAAATGCTCATGTACATTGAACAAGGATGTTCAGGTGCCGTGAAGTACAGGGATGTACGAGAACGGCCTAATTGTACATTCCGCTTTCTCATAATATTTATGCCTGGTCAGCCCCGCTTTATTAACTTAATAATCCATCGTCATTGCGAGGGAACAACGTGACCGTGGCAATCTCAAGTTTAAGCTACTAATAAGTTGTATTTGTAATTTAAAGAAATATTTTTGGAGATAGAAATGTCAGACTTCGATGAAACATGGGCACTAGAAACCCTAGCAATAAGAGCTGGGCAGGTACGCACCGCTGAAGGTGAACACAGTGAACCTATTTTTCCTACATCCAGTTATGTTTTTCCGAGTGCTGCAGAAGCGGCTGCGCGATTTAAGGGTGAAAGCAAGGGTAATATATATTCACGTTTTACCAATCCTACGGTGCGTACCTTTGAAGAACGCTTAGCAGCTTTAGAAGGTGGTGACAGCTGTGTTGCTACCTCATCAGGTATGTCTGCAATTTTAAGTACCTGCATTGCATTATTGAAAGCAGGAGATCATATTGTTTCATCACGTTCTATATTCGGTACGACGGTTGTTTTATTCAACAAATATCTACAACCTTTCGGCGTTGAAACGACTTTTGTCGATTTAACCGATCTGGATGCTTGGAAGAAGGCAATTAAACCAGAAACAAAATTATTATTTTTAGAAACGCCATCAAATCCATTGACTGAAGTTGCGGATTTAAAAGCACTCGCTGATTTAGCTCATGAGAATGATTGTTTATTGGTTGTCGATAACTGTTTATGCACACCTATATTGCAACAGCCTTTAAAGCTAGGTGCGGATATTGTTATTCATTCAGCAACAAAATACATTGATGGACAAGGTCGAGCCATTGGTGGTGCGGTTGTCGGTAATAAAGAATTAGTGGGTGAAACGGTATTTGGTTTTTTACGCACAGCCGGCCCAACATTAAGTCCCTTTAATGCATGGATATTCCTAAAAGGTTTGGAAACTTTATCTCTTAGAATGAAAGCGCACAGTGCAAATGCTTTAGAGTTAGCTCAATTTCTGGAACAGCATAAAAATGTTAATCAGGTTCATTACTCTGGATTGCCTTCACATCCACAATATGATTTAGCAAGTCAGCAGCAGTTTGCAGGAAGTGGCGTTTTATCTTTTGAAGTAAAAGGTGGGAAAGATGCTGCCTGGAAATTGATTGATTCAACACGCTTATTATCCATTACTGCAAATTTAGGTGATACAAAATCAACAATTACTCATCCTGCAACAACGACGCACGGACGTTTAACGGATGAAGAGCGGAAACAAGCCGGGATTAGTGATGGCCTAATACGGATTTCTGTTGGTTTAGAATCAATTGATGATGTCAAAGCAGATATCGAAAAAGGTTTATAGATTAAAATGGAAAACATCTTTGTCGCACGACAGCCAATATATGACAGGAATAATCAGTTAATGGGTTATGAGTTGTTGTATCGTGCTGGTGATACAGATGTTGCCGAATTTGATTGCGGCAAGCTTGCCTCGTCGCAAGTTATGATGAATAGTTTTATGGAGATAGGCTTTGATGGCTTAGTTGGAAGTAATCTCGCTTTCATTAATATAACAGAAGATTTTATATTAGATGATTCATTAACACCTATGTTTGAAACACAAACTGTATTAGAAATACTCGAGCATATTAAACCTTCACAAAAAGTTATTGAGGGTATAAAACGACTTAAAAAAAGAGGGTATAAAATTGCTCTTGATGATTTTAAGTCTTCACCAGAATATGAGCCATTGTTACTGTTGGCTGACTTCGTAAAGATTGATGTGATTGGCTTAACTACAGTAGAAATTGTAGATGAGATAAAAAACTTAAAAAATTACGATGTAAAAATAATTGCAGAAAAAGTTGAAACTCCTGAAATGTACAGTTTTTGCAAAGAACTTGAGTTTAATTTTTTTCAAGGCTTTCATTTTTGTAAACCGCAATTGGTTAAACATAAGAGTGTTCCATCAAATAAACTGGTTGTTGTAAATTTACTTAAACAGTTAAATGATCCTGATTTTAAATTTTCCGAGATAGAGAAAGCTCTGGCGCAAGATGCACGGTTAACGTTTAAATTATTACGATATGTAAATAGCGCAGCATTCTCTCTGCGTAAAGAGATAGATTCAATTAAAGAAGCTTTGGTTCTAGTTGGTGGTGAGACCATTAAAAAATGGACTACATTGATATTAATGATGCAGCTTACAGAAGGTAAACCACAAGCCTTACTTGTCACAGCATTGGTTAGGGCAAGAATGTGTGAATTACTAGAAGAAGATAGTGGGCATAGTAATGGGCAAATGTTTACAGTTGGCTTACTTTCATTAATTGATGCATTAATGGATATGCCACTTGTAGACCTTCTTGATGATTTAACCTTATCAACTTCTGTTAAACTTGCTTTGCTTGACCATGATGGTGAAAATGGTGAGTTATTACTTAATGTAATTAACTATGAACAAGGTAAATGGAGTGATTTAGTTGAAAGTGGAGTTGATGCCAAAGCTTATTTTGCCTGTTATATGGATGCAGTTAAGTGGGCTGATGCTACTATCGAGTCTTTACAGTAAGAATAGTTTTATTCTTGTTGAATTAAGCATTTAAAATTCAGGTTTCGAAACGGCTTCAATTAATTCTCCTGTTACAGGATGGTTAAAGGACAAATAACTTGCATGCAATAATAATCTGGATGCCTTCTCCACAGTTTCTTTATTTGCATATAGCTCATCACCTAAGATAGCATGTCCAATTGATTGCATATGAACACGTAGTTGATGTGTTCGTCCTGTTATAGGCGTTAATTCAATACGAGAACTGTTATTTACCTTATCGTAACCAGTAAGCCTGTATCGAGTTTGAGATGATTTACCCGATTTGAAATCTACCTTTTGTTTTGGACGATTTGGCCAGTCCGTTATTAAGGGTAAATCTACTTCCCCCTTCTCAGGTGAGAGCTTGCCATCAACAATAGCAATATATTTTTTGTTTACCTTACGTTTTTGAAATAAAATACTTAATTCTCTTTCCACCTCTTTACCCCTGGCAATCACCATTTGGCCAGATGTAGACATATCAAGACGATGGACAATCAAGGCATCAG
>JAUVGM010000304.1 GCA_030593785.1 Gammaproteobacteria bacterium
ACCAAGCCCGTGAAATGCGCCAGCACTCATCCAAAAGCAACTGGCTTGGTCGGTAGCTCAATTGCATTTAACACCGTCATTGAGATGGTTCAGCGTGTTGCCTGTAGTGACGTTAGTGTTCTACTACAAGGAGAGTCTGGAACCGGAAAAGAACTTATTGCTGAAGCGATACATCACACCAGTGCTCGCTCAAAAGGCCCCTTCGTGGCCGTAGATTGCTCAGGATTAACGGAATCATTATTCGAAAGTGAATTGTTTGGCCATGAAAAAGGGGCGTTTACAGGGGCACAAACACGTAAAATTGGTTTAGCTGAAGCGGCCAATGGCGGTACTTTATTTTTAGATGAAACCGGGGATATATCTCTTAGCCTGCAAACAAAACTGCTGCGCTTAATTGAAACAGGCACTTTCCGCCGTGTTGGTGGACTAGAGACATTAAAGACAGATTTTCGTTTAATTACTGCAAGTCACAGAAATTTGAGGGTGATGGTTGATAGTGGAGATTTTAGAAATGATCTCTACTATCGTATTAGTGCTTTCCCACTACATATCCCATCATTAAAAGAACGTATTGAAGATATTCCTTTACTGGTTGACTCAATGCTTAAACGTTTTTACCCCGAGCTCAATATCACGATTACCAATGAGGCCATTGAGTGTTTGCAACAATATAGTTTTCCGGGGAATATTCGTGAACTGAGTAACATTGTGCAACGCGCAACATTGATGGTTGATGATGATGAGATTCAACTACAACATTTACCTGACGAATGTAAAAATACTTTAAATGAGGATCAAAACAAAACCTGTTTTTCAGAACTAATTACGTTAAAAGCACTTGAAAAACGGTATTTGGAATGGTCCTCTACTCGCGTCAACAATAAAGCAGAGCTAGCAAAAAAATTAGGTGTGAGTGAACGAACGTTATACCGGAAATTTGAAGCTCATGAAGAAGCTTAAATGCATTCCATCATTCCAGTGAGATTTTAGCCGGAATCCATCTTTAAACTGCTGGATTCCCGCCAATTCCCGCTAAGGGCACGCGGAAATGACGTGCGTAAAATCACCAGTGTGATGCTTCTTCCAGCTCTTTCATTACTTCATTTCGTGAGGCTTCCTGAGTATTCATCAAACAGGCAACGTTACCGATACTTGCCACAGCAACCCCCTCACCTTCAACAACCCACCCACCTGGTGGTGTCCAGCCACTCATTTGGGTAAACATTGATAATTGATCCGCGTTACCTTGTACCAGTCGTTTGTAATCATGCGCAAACTTGGCAAAGCCAGCCATCATCTCATCCTGCATACCATACCCTTCAACCAGTGCACCATCATCACGAAAGTGGCAAACGGCAATAATGCCATCGACTGCTAATAATCGTTTAATCATTGATACAGTCTCCCTTTAACCTGCTAAAGCAGCATTGGCAGCTTCATAATCAACCTGGCTATTTGGTACAACCACACCAAACTCTTCATTCACAATGACCGTCCAGTCAATGCCCACCATGGTGAAACCTTTAATAGGGTAAAAACCTTTCATTCCGGTCATATTTTCCCAGCCACGTGCTTGCATGGTTGCGATTGCCATATTGGCGATACAAACATGACACAGCAAATCAAGAATTTGATCATTTAACTCTGAACCATCAGCAATTTTACTTTCTGTTAATTCACCTTTGCTGGTGAATTTAAAGGCACCAACTGCACCTTCAACCGCCATTAATTTATCTAAATTCGACATAATTTACTCCAAAGAATTTTTTTATTTTTATACTAACTGGCCTTCTTGATTCGGCACATTCTCGCGCATATACGACATGATTGTATTAAGTGATGCGCTACCATTTTCAATAAAGCAAAAATGATTGGCGATAACACAAACACTAAATTTTTCGCCATTAACTATCCAGCCTCGAGAAGGGATACAGCCACAGTTATGACCTAGATTTTTAATCATATCCATTTGCATATGTACTGCCAGACTCGTTGAACGGCACATAATGGATGCCATACGAGCCATGTCATCGCTCATTTCACCTTCACAGGTAAAACGATCTCCACGATAGGAATACTCACCTGCAGCAATCACACCGTCCATAGCAGCAAGTTCAGGAACTATACTCATACTCACCTCGCTTATTATTATTTTCTTGATATTCGACAGTCCTAGCTAACCGCAAACAGTACTGAAATGCAACAAGAAATATTATTGACATTGATAAGTTTAATGAACAACATGAAGTCCTTATATAGTTCACAAATGCGAAACAAAACATGCCTGCAAATTTATATCCCAGCATTCTAAAGCGCTTACTTGCCGCCTTTTATGATGCTTTTCTTCTCTTAGCAACACTGTTTTTTGCAACCGCTTTAACGATGCCTTTTACCAAAGGTGAAATTGCTGCAAATAATAATATTTATATGTCACTCTATTTGCTGGTTGTTATATACATTTTTTATGGCTGGTTCTGGACTCATGGTGGGCAAACACTTGGCATGCGCGTATGGAAGCAACGATTAGTACAGTTTGATGGATCAGCCGTCAGCTGGCGACAATCGTTAATTCGTTTACTAACAGGTTTGCCTGCCTGGCTCTTATTATTAGTCGGACTTCTATTATGGGCAGTGCCCGATAAAATCAAGCTTACAGAATCACTACAGGGGATCCCAAGTTGGGCATTTGCTGTAACCGGTTTAATCTGGGTGTTACTTGAGAACCGAAGTAATACATGGCGAGATAAGTTGAGTGGGACGCAAATTATTTCTACTGATAAGAAAAAGTAACTCCGAAAAACTTTGCCTTATCTAATTTTTCGATAACTCCATACAGTAAGTATGATAACAAGCAAATTTGGTAGTAAAGCACTTATTATTGCTGGCACCCCGTAAACTAACCCCATTTGCCCAGTTAAACGACTTACAATATAAAAGGTAATGCCGACAAGAAACCCTAATAAAATTTGTTTGCCGATTGAAACATGTCTAACGGAACCAAAAACAAAGGGTATTGATAATAAAACCATCGCAAGAATAGTCAGCGGCCCAAATAATTTAGTCCAATATACCAGTTCATATTTAGTATATTCTAAATCATTATTTTTTAAGTAATCAATATAACCATCTAACTTCCATATCGATAATAGTTCTGGTCGAATCGCAACAATTTTCACCATATCCAGATCTAATAATGTTTTCCATTTCATTTCTTTTTTATGCTTAACAACAAAT
>JAUVGM010000280.1 GCA_030593785.1 Gammaproteobacteria bacterium
TATCGCAAATATCGCAAAAGAAAACCGTCTTTCAATGGAACAATTTCGTAAAGTTTTAGCTCAAGACGGCTATGAATTCAGTGATTTCCGCGAAAACATTCGTCGCGAAGTGACCATATCCCGATTACGCAAAATGCGTGTTGAAAATAAGGTAAATATCTCGGAACAGGAAATTGATAATTACCTGGATCAGCACTTAAAAGGTAAATCAGCTAATGATGAGTACCACCTGAGCCATATCCTGATTGCGACACCGGAAGCAGCGACCCCTGAACAAATTGAAAATGCGCGGCAAAAAGCTGAAAAGGTCGTTGCCGATCTGGCAAAGGGCGATGACTTTAGCCAAAAAGCTGTCGCCGTTTCTAATGATGAACTTGCTCTAAAGGGGGGTGATTTAGGTTGGCGTAAATCGGCTCAACTGCCTACGCTTTTCACATCTGTCGTCAGAAAAATGCGTAAAAACGAAGTGCAAGGTCCTCTACGTAGTGCCAGTGGTTTTCATATCATCAAGTTAAAAGATAAACGCAGCAATAACCAACAACATATTGTAAAGCAGACCATGGCGAGACATATACTCATTCGCCCGACTCAAGTTCTCACCCGAGAGGAAGCCCGCTTGCGATTAGAAGGTATCCTGCAACGCATCAAGAATGGCGGTGACTTTGCGAGTATTGCCAGAGCTAGTTCTGACGATAAAGCGGCTGCAGCAGAGGGAGGAAGTTTAGGTTGGGTAACACCCGGCTCAATGGTGCCTGCGTTTGAAGATCAAATGAATAAACTCAAGCCTGGCGAAATTAGTGAGCCCTTTTGACACAATTTGGTTGGCATATCGTACAAGTACTATCACGTCGTAAACATGATAATACGCAACAGTTTCAACGCAGTCAGGCTATCAAACTCATCCGTAAACGAAAAACAGAAGAAGCCGTGCAAGACTGGCTACGTCGTTTGCGTGCTGAGGCATATGTCGACTACCGCATCAACAAATAAAAACCAATCCACGAATGCTGCGAAACCAGATAACTGCGTTGCAACCTCTTCAAAATGCTCATGTACTTAGCGTACATTCCGCTTTTTCATCGGTTGCGCCTTGTTCTCTGGCTTCTCGCTATCCGTGTAATGATTTTACGAGTTAATATAAATGCGCTTTGCCATCACTCCAGGTGAACCGGCAGGTATTGGGCCTGATCTAATAATTCAATATGTACAAAATGCTCAGCCTCATGAGCTGGTTTGTATTGCAGATCCGATAATGTTGCAACAACGTGCAGAAAAGTTAGGCTTGCCCCTTAATATAAATATCTATGATGCGAGTAAAACACAATCACAAACAGCAGGCTCTTTAACCGTTCTTGAAGAACCATTAAATAATCCCTCTGTCTGTGGTGTAGCCGATAAAGTCAATGCACAAAGCCAGTTGAACGCCTTGCAGCGCGCTGTACAAGGCTGCATGAGTGGAAAATTTTCTGCACTTGTAACCGGCCCCATACATAAAGGCATTATCAATGAAGCCGGGATCCCTTTTACTGGCCATACCGAATATCTAGCCGAACTGAGTAAAACAAAAAAAGTAGTGATGATGCTCGCAGCCCCCGAATCTACACATCAACTCCGTGTAGCCCTTGCCACTACGCACTTACCGCTGGCAAAAGTAAGTGAAGCGATTACGCAAGATAGCTTAAAAGAAGTGATTAGCATTTTGAATCAGGATTTGAAAAAACACTTTGGGATATCGCAACCTCGTATTCTTATTTGTGGTCTAAATCCTCACGCAGGTGAAGACGGCCATCTTGGAATGGAAGAAATTGAAACCATTATCCCGGTAATAAATGAATTAAAAGAAAAAGGTTTTAATTTAAAAGGCCCATTACCTGCTGATACTTTATTCACACAAAATTATCTTGAAGATGCAGATGCTGTGCTCGCAATGTATCATGATCAAGGTTTACCCGTTTTAAAACACGTCGGCTTTGGTAAAGCAGTAAATGTAACTTTAGGTTTACCTTTCATTCGAACATCCGTTGATCACGGCACAGCGCTTGATCTTGCAGGAAGCGGTAAAGCCAGTAATGGTAGCTTAAAGGCTGCTTTAAATATGGCTATTCAAATGGCGGAAAACACCAGGGTAAAACATCACCATGATCCATAAGGCACATAAACCGCGCAAACGCTTTGGACAAAATTTTCTGCATGACAAAATGGTCATTCAGCGTATTGTTAATAGTATTAACCCTCGTCAGGGGGATAAAATTGTTGAAATAGGTCCGGGTGAAGGTGCATTAACTGAATTGGTGCTCGATAAAATTGGTGCCATGGATGTTGTAGAACTTGATCGAGATTTGATCCCGCTTTTAAAAATTCGATTTGTGATGTATGACGGTTTAACTATTCACCAGGCAGATGCACTAAAATTTGATTTTTGTCAGTTACAAACGGATGAAAAGAAAATACGCATTATAGGAAACCTTCCTTACAATATTTCTACACCATTATTATTTCATTTGTTTGATAGTAATCATTGTATTCAGGATATGCACTTCATGTTACAAAAAGAAGTGGTAGATCGTATCGTTGCAAAACCGGGGGATTCTGCCTATGGTCGACTCGGTATCATGATGCAATATTTCTGTCGCTCAGAATATGTATTTACCGTTAAGCCTGGCGCATTTCGACCTGCACCAAAAGTTGATTCTGCCATTGTGCGTTTAATCCCTCACGAAAAACCACCTGTTGAAATTGATGACTTTGATGAATTTTCTAAACTCGTAAATTTTTGTTTTACCCAACGTCGAAAAACCTTACGCAATATATTAAAAGGAAAACTTGAAATTTCACAAATAGAAGCGCTCGGCATTGAACAGACAATACGTCCAGAACGATTATCATTAGAAGATTTTACAAAACTGGCAAATGCAATTACAGCAAACAAATAGAAGATAAAACCATTTCTTCACAATTTGATATTATGCCTACTATAATTAAACTCTTAGGTTTTAATACTGAATACACCTCGGTTGGAGAATCTATCTTTAACAAAAATCAGGCTACGCTTTCACCACAATGGGTGGCACAGCTATTGCTATAATTAATAACAAAGCGTATTTAAAGCACAGCCTAAAAAACCGACTTAAAGCAGAAGTTTACGCACCTGAAAAAGGAACGGTAGACTTTGATGCCATGGAAAAATACTTGTTAAGTCTCGATCAAATGAGTTATGAATTATTAAAAGATAATCATTGGGCCGTTAAATTTAAAATAAACAGGTAACAAATGACTCATGAAAAATATAATTACTGTTTTTATCATTTTTATTTTTTCAGTTACAGCGTCAGGAACTGAAAACAATAGAACCTTGAACATGACTTGTCAGGACTATAACTGGTCAGATGTAGAAACATTAGTTCAACCGTATCTTGATGATGTGCTTTTTACTGCATTAGTTATGCAGGGACAGAGTTCTAATTACAATGTCTCAGCAGCAGCTGCTCAAGCAATGGATAATTCTTTGCATGACACTATAAAACTTATTTTAAAAGCCTTAATAGATGCAGATTGTAAATAAATCTTATATTAAGTTCTAAGCTCAATATAAAACATCTTAAAATATCCGCACAACCTAAAGACTCTAAGTCTATTTTAGACACTGTAAAATAATCAAGTATGAAAGTGTCAGGAAACAATCATTTTTAGTTTAGATATTTT
>JAUVGM010000062.1 GCA_030593785.1 Gammaproteobacteria bacterium
TCCAAGATAGCGACCGACACCATAGTCATCATGAACAACAGGCGCATTGAGTGTTAGCTCAGCCAGGTTTTTTACAATGCTATCGGTATCGCGTTTTGACTTTTTACGACGACGACGTTGTAAAACCTGTAAGCCAAATAATTGTGGTTCAGAAATGACAGCAATTGCTGGTTCTCTTAACAATAAACCATCTTCAAGCGGAGCAACGGTAATCGCAAGTTTGTGTTCGCTACTAATAAACGCTTGCCAGTTTTCAACTTGCATTGGCTGTATGTCATTATCACGCAGCATTTCTATTAGCGTTTCTCTTCGCCCTGTGGTCTCAGCGGCAAATAGAACCCGACCGTCAAAGTTGTTGAGAAACTGTTTTAATGCAGCGGCAGCTTCACTTGCGCGCACATCAAAATTGAGTGGAGGAGGCGCTTCAGTTGCAAAATTTACTGCTTGTGAATCTTCATGCTCATAATGTTGTAATTCAACACGAGGAAATCGTTTGAAGTGACCAAATACTTCGTTGACCGGTAAAAACACTTCATCGGGATTTAGTAAGGGGTGCTCAAGATCATGCCTGGCTTGTTCATAACGTTCATTGATCTCTGACCAGAATGTTTCAACCTCGGTATTTACATCATCAGCAGTAATCAATAATGTTGAGTCAGGCAGGTAATCGAAAAGACTGATTGTTTCTTCAAAAAATAAGGGTAAATAATATTCAATGCCGGGGGATGCTATTCCATTGGTAACATCACGGTAAACATTGGTTTGTTGAGGATCACCCTCAAATCGTGCGCGGAAAGCAGTTCTGAATTGTGAAATAGCTTCTTTGTTTAAAGGGAATTCACGAGCAGGTAATAATTGTATTTTATCGACTTTCTCTATAGAGAGTTGTGTTTCAGGATTAAAGGTTCGAATACTTTCAATTTCATCATCGAACAATTCAATTCGAAAAGGACGTTTGCTACCCATTGGAAAAAGATCAAACAAACTTCCTCGAACTGCAAATTCACCGTGTTCCATTACCGATGAAACACAGTTATATCCGCTGTTTTCTAAACGCAAACGCATTTCATCAATATTAAATTTCTGATCTAATGTTAATGATAAGCAAAAGCCATCAAGATAACTTTTAGGTGCAATGCGATGCATTAACGTTTGTATCGGTGTGATCAGGATACCCTGGGTTAAATCAGGTAGTCTTGATAACGTGGTTAAACGTTCGGATATAATATCTTGATGTGGAGAGAATCTATCGTACGGTAACGTTTCCCAGTCAGGGAATTGCAGTATCGATATCTCCTTTTCAGCCATATAAAAACGCAATGAATATTCAAGGCGTTGCGCAGCCGCCATATCTGCGGTAATAACTAAAACAGGCCCCGGGTGCTGTGCTGCTGTGGCACTGAGAACTAATCCGTAACTGCTGCCATAAAGTCTACCCCATTGACTACGAAAGCCCGCTTTTGAAGGACGTACAGGATTAAAAGGGGAGGTAAGATGCGTCATTTATTAAAGTCATATAGATTACAAAACAGCGTGTATTCTACTATAGGTTGAATGACAGGACGAGGATTTCATGTAGGTCGGCCTTCACCTACATGGATGTAGGTAAGGGGAGTTAGCAAGGATGCGGTAGTTTTAGGCTGATAGGGTTGTGTTGAATGTGTAGGTCAGAATTTATTCTGACGCGGTGCTCAAACAACCATCTAAGTTATTTTTTCACAGGCAGATTTATTTAAAGGACAGAATTTCGAGCTTGCTTTATTCAGACTAAAGTCTGACCTACAAAATTTATATTTTGGGTAAATTCTTAATCCATGAAATATATTTAACGTATTTCTTCAATACTGAATTTTTTATCCATGATTTGAGGGCTTATGATTGCATAACCCTCTTGCTGCCAATGTCCAATTTCAATAATGGCAGAAGGCACAATTTTTACGAAATTTTGAAAGTCTTTTGTCTCATAACCAAAATCTTTTGCGGCAAGGGCACAGACTCTAAACTCTACACCTAACATACTGTAATACTCCATTCTGTCTACAGCCGTTTTATATTTTGCATAATTCTTTTTTGCTAATGTGACAATTTCTGTACCATGAATAATCACTTTTATATCCATAAATTCGGGGGCGTAATTATAGGGTTCTTCGGATAATGGATTCATATAAGACCGTAACCAGTATAAAGCTGAATTTATTTTGTTGGGATTATCATAATAAAACTCAAATAAAACTTTCGGTTCTTTATACGGTGTTTGTACAAAAGTGGCTTGCTCAGCTAATACTATAAAGCTAGCCAGAAATAAAATAAGAATATTAAATAACCGCATATCAAGACTCCAATTTATAGGGAAAAGGAAACCTGCATATACCTTATAGTCTAGTTGATAAAATGAATTTTTGGATGGTTAAAAACAAAAATGCCGGGATTAATCCCGGCATTTTGAAATGGTTTTTGAACTATTTAGAATTTGAAGTAGACGCCCGCGAAGACACCAGAAAATTCCATGTTCGTTTTAACGCTATCAACATCAACATCAATAGTTAGTGAACGAACTCCTGCTTCGATGCCTAAGTTAAAGTCTGTTGTATACATAAGCTTGGCAGTAGTATCAGTAATTGAATCACCACCTGCGCTGATTGTGCTAATTTCTGCAGCTAATGCAAAACCAGCCGGTAAAGCAATTTCTGCAGCGACGTATAGCATAGGGATAGTGCCTGAAAAACTTACAACATCTGCATCTACAATAGCCTGACCGTCAACTTTCTTTGCATTTAAGCCAATGTCAAAGCTAACAACATTATCAAGAACCTCATAGTAAAGTATATGATCAGTATTACTTAGATCGAGTGTTGTATTTACTCCAGCAGCACCATAAGGAGTACCATTAAAATCAAAATTTATAGCCCCTGCACCTGAAGATTTTAGCTTTGTATTAACATATTTAAAATTCGGAATAAGTGGAACAGGGTGTTCTAATATAAAATAAGCATAACCTTCACTTTCTTCTGCTAAATTTAGATCATTTTTTAAATCGGCACTGATGCCTACACCATCAGCACTTGTACGAATCGAACCACTTGGGTCATGTTTCCAGCTTCCGCCACCGGCTTGAATGCCAAGTATTGTTGCAGAGAAACCTGTTAATGGAAGAAGTGCGAATATTGCACCAAGAAGTAATTTTTTCATATGTCACCTTAAAGCTGGTTATTGAGTATTTTATTTTAGTTATTGTCGCTAACATGTTGTTTAATACGACAATTTTTTCGTATAACACTGATTATCGGCTGTTTAGTTAAAAACTCAAGTTTAATTCGGGCTTTATGTATATAAAATTGTCTAAAATGTGAGAAAAGTTGGATTATTGACGTAAAATAAGTGTGTCACCACGTTGAGTGAATTCAATAAATTTTAGGAATGTCATTCCGAGTAAAATCTCATCATCAGTCATATTTGGGTTTATTGAAGCACGAACATTGTTTAATTTAATATTTCCAATGCTGACACTTTTTAACGTTGTTAAATTTCCAACGATAATACCGTTCGCAGTTTGGTAGCGTCGCTCCTGACCGTATTTTAGCTTTAACTGTTTTGCTATTTTATCTGGAATAGAAATGTCACTTGCACCAGTATCAAGTAAGAACGTAACCGAGTGATTATTTATTTTCCCCTGAGTTACATAATGACCATATCGATTCCGTTTTAATGTAACAATATTTTGTTGTTTTGTTGTTTTGTTGTTTTGTTGTTCTGTTGTTTTGCTGAGTACTTGTTGATTTGGATTGTAATCCGTTTCCAGTAAATCACTAAATAAAAAAAATACCATAATCATTACGGCAATCCACATTGCGATAATAAATTTATGACCAAGTCGTTTATGTTCTGTACTTTCTTCTGTCATAAATAGTTGTGTCTTTTCTGTAGGCTGATTATTATGTGACTAAATATATAATAAGATTATTAGAAAGTATAATTAAGTTAATGGAGAAAAATATGGTTAAGCGGTTATTTAAGTTAATTTTTGTCTTTACCATGTTTAGTACATTGTTTTCTTGTTCAATGTCACCTGATGTAATGCAAACGCTTGATAGCTCTACAAGATCGTATGAAAGAGCTATTCGCTGGGGAGAGTTTACCCGGGCAAAATCTTTCCATAAAAAGGGATCTGTTTTGTCTGACCTTGAACGTCGAAGACTAAAGTTTTATAGGGTTACAGGTTATTCAGTTTTACAAAATAGTACGCCTGATACACATAACTCTTATTTACTCGTTGAAATTAAATATATTAAAAGTGATCAGCAAGTTATAAAAACACTTACTGTTAAACAACATTGGAAAAGAGATAAAGAAGGTCAAGTTTGGTACCTTGACTCTCCATTCCCTAAGTTCAGGTAATGAAGTTCAAGGAATTGAATAAGATATAGTACTTTATGTTGGGTTTAGAAATACGCTGTTTTAGTTGCTGTTAACGACAGCATGAATAACATATTCACTTTCAAAGTAGACGCTAAAATCCTTGTAAGTCCATCTTGAAATAGGTGGTTCACCAACCGCTGGGTATTTTTCTAGTGCTTCGCCAAATCGGTTTTGTACCGATTCCATAGTCATCCCACGTCCCGGTAACTGAATTGAATACTCCGTTGTTTCAGGTTCTGCAGTAGGTAATATAATTTCTTCTGCAGATACGCTCGCAGATAATCCAAGTAACAGTAGCCCTGTTGCTGTAATGTGACTTAGTTTTAACATCTCGTAACTCCAGAATTATTCTCAACTGATGAGTAAACTATACTCTATCAATGGCTTACAGGCAAAAGTTAAGCCATTATCTTGTTAATCAGGGCATGATAAACTTTTGAATGATATCCTGTCTTTGCGAGCGTAGCGAAGCAATCTCACAAAAGAGGCTGTTATCATGAGATTGCCGCAGTCACGTTGTTCCTCGGCAACCGCGTCCTGCGTTGCCCTACCTCCTGCGTCCATGCAGTCGTTCGCAATGACGGGATGTGTTTAATTTTGAATAGTTCTGCATTTACACCATTAACCAGCCTGCTTATGGTTAAAATACGTGCAAAAAAATGAATAAAATCAATAGTATGCCTGAAAGTTGTTTTCAGTTAACATTTACCCCATGTTTAAACCACTAGAACTCTTTGTCGGGCTTCGTTACACACGAGCAAAGCGCCGCAACCACTTCATTTCTTTCATTTCTCTGTCTTCGATGATGGGAATTGCGCTTGGTGTTATGGCCCTAATTACCGTTTTGTCGGTCATGAATGGCTTTGAAAAGGAAGTTCGTGAACGAATTCTCGACATGGTTTCCCATCTCACCGTGACAGATTTTGATGGTCGCTTAAAAAACTGGCCTGACGTTCTTAAAACAACGAAAATGCATAAAAATGTGATTGCCGCCGCCCCCTATATTGAAGCGCAAGGCATGATGATTAATGGTACAAATGTTAATGGAACACTTATTCGTGGTGTTTTGCCCGAAAAAGAACCTGAAGTCTCGAATGTTTCTTTAAAAATGAAAGCTGGTCGCTTTACAGATCTCAAAGCGGGAAAGTTTGGCGTTATTTTAGGACAGGACTTAGCCAGAATTTTGGGTGTACATGTTGGCGATAAAGTTACCATGGTAACTCCCAGTGCAAACGTGACGCCTGCCGGGGTTGCGCCACGCTTAAAACGTTTTACTGTTGTTGGCGTATTTTATTTAGGTATGTATGAATACGACAGCACTATGGCCTTAATACATTTAAAAGATGCACAACGTTTATTCCGAATGAAAGGGCAGGTGACAGGTGTACGGGCTAAACTCAGTGATTTGTTTGCTGCACCTTTAACAAAAGAAGAGCTACAAGATAAAGCCTTAAGTGAATATTGGGTTAGAGACTGGAGCAGCTATCATGCTAACTGGTTCCGCGCGGTTAAAATTGAAAAACGTATGATCTTTTTACTGTTATTACTTATTGTCGCGGTTGCAGCGTTCAATATTGTTTCGACTTTGGTCATGGTTGTTACCGATAAGCAAAGTGATATCGCAATCTTAAGAACATTAGGAGCTTCACCTCGCAGCATAATGGGTATCTTTATGGTGCAAGGGGCAATTATTGGTCTCATTGGAACGTTAGTAGGCACAGTGGCTGGTGTTAGCCTGGCTTTAAACCTTGATACTGTGGTGCCGTTTTTAGAAGGAATATTTGGCATCCGAATTCTTGATCCTGCTGTTTATTATATTAGCGTCTTACCTTCAGATTTACATTGGGATGATGTTTGGACTATTTGCTCAATTTCATTAGTTCTGGGTTTGGTAGCAACACTTTATCCTGCATGGCGAGCGAGCCAGACTCAACCAGCGGAGGCATTGCGTTATGAGTAATTCCTCTGACATCGTTTTAATGTGCGAAGGCCTTAATAAAACGTTTACTGAAGGCCCAGCCGAAGTTGAAGTTTTAAAAGATATTTCTCTTAGTATTAATAAAGGTGAACAGGTTGCCATTATAGGTTCGTCCGGTTCAGGGAAAAGTACTTTACTGCAATTATTGGGTGGTCTGGATTTACCTACAAGGGGACGCGTTGAAGTTGCCGGTAAAGACATGGCCTCATTTGATGAAACGCAACGCGGAATATTAAGAAATCATAACCTCGGTTTTGTTTACCAGTTTCACCATTTACTGCCTGAATTTAGTGCGCTGGAAAATGTGGCGATGCCATTACTTATTCGTGGCTTGAGCCCAAAAGAAGCAACAGAAAAAGCAAACAGTATGCTTGAGCGTGTTGGCTTAGGACATCGGGTCAAACATAAACCAAGTGAACTCTCTGGTGGTGAACGTCAACGAGCAGCATTAGCGCGTGCGTTAGTCACTAATCCTACCTGTGTCTTAGCGGATGAACCGACGGGAAATCTTGATGGTAAAACAGCAGATCAGGTTTATGAGCTTATGTTAGAAGTAAATAGAGAATTGAATACCAGTTTTGTTGTGGTTACACATGATTTGAATTTTGCCAACAAGATGGATCGCATTTTACATTTAACAGATGGTCAAATTAGTAGTTAAGAAAACATATTTGTTATTGTAAAGGAACGCTAGTGACTGCGGGAATCTCATGACGTTTGACTCTTTTCAAAAGATTGCCACGTTCACTTTGTTCTCTCGCAATGACATGATAATTTAAAATCCGGAAAGAATTATGAATTTACATGAATACCAGTCCAAAACACTTTTCTCTGAATATGGTATTGCCGTTCCTGAATTTCGAGTAGTTAACCAAAGCTCACAAGTTAAAGCTAAGCTTGAAGAGTTAGGTGGTGAGCGTTGGGTAGTTAAGGCTCAAGTTCATGCTGGTGGTCGCGGTAAAGCAGGCGGCGTTAAAATTACAGATGAAAAAGAAGAAGTAGAAGCTTTTGTATCTTCAATGCTGGGACATAACCTTGTTACGTTTCAGACTGATGCAAAGGGCCAACCTGTTCATAAAATATTAATCGAACAACCCTGTGACATTGAACGTGAACTTTATCTTGGAGCGGTAATTGATCGCTCTCTACGACAAATTGTGTTCATGGCCTCAACGGAAGGTGGCATGGAGATTGAAAAGGTCGCGGAAGAAACTCCAGAGAAAATTCTTAAAGCGGCAGTTAATCCTATAGTTGGGATACAAGGATATCAATGTCGTGATCTTGGTTTTGCCTTAGGTTTAAAAGGTGATCAAATAAAACAGTTTAGTAAGTTACTAATGGCTTTAACTAAAATGTTTATTGAAAAAGATTTGTCTTTATTAGAAATTAATCCTTTAGTTGTCACTAAGCAAGGCGATTTACTTTGTCTTGATGCTAAGATAAATATTGATGACAGTGCTTTATATCGTCATGCTGGTCTTGAAGAATTGCGTGACGTTACACAAGAAGATGAAAGAGAAGTCCGCGCTAAAGAATGGGACCTTAATTATATTTCTTTAGACGGTGAAATAGGCTGCATGGTAAACGGTGCAGGTTTAGCCATGGCGACTATGGATTTAATAAAGCTACAAGGCAGTGAGCCAGCAAACTTTTTAGATGTAGGTGGAACGGCAACAAAAGAAAGAGTCTCTGAAGCGTTTAAAATTATATTATCGGATGAAAAGGTCAAAGGTATTTTAGTGAATATTTTTGGTGGCATTGTTCGCTGCGATATTATTGCAGAAGGTATTGCTGCTGCGGTTGAAGAGGTGGGCGTTGAAGTTCCTGTTGTTGTTCGTTTAGAAGGTAATAATGCTAAGAAGGGTTTAGAGATTCTTGATGCAAGTCCATTAAAAATTGAAACAGCACATAACTTAAATGATGCGGCCGAAAAAATTGTTAAACAGGTGAAGTCATTATGAGTGTCTGGATCAATAAAGAAACAAAAGTTATTTGTCAGGGTTTTACGGGTAAGCAAGGGCAGTATCACTCTGAAAAAGCATTAGAGTACGGTACAAAAATGGTTGGCGGTGTTACACCCGGTAAAGGTGGGCAAACCTCATTAGGCCTACCAGTATTTAATACGGTTAAAGAAGCGGTTAATGAAACTCAAGCGGATGCTACGGTTATTTATGTGCCTGCTGCTTTTTGTAAGGACGCGATTTTAGAAGCAGTAGATGCAGGCATTGAACTTATTGTTTGTATAACAGAAGGTATACCAACAAAAGACATGTTGGATGTTTGGCATGTTGTTAATCAATCTGAATCTCGTCTTATTGGACCAAATTGCCCGGGTATTATCACACCAGGTGAATCTAAGATCGGAATCATGCCGGGTGAAATTCACCTGCCGGGTAAAGTTGGTATTGTTTCTCGTTCTGGTACATTAACTTATGAAGCGGTTAAACAAACAACCGATATCGGTTTAGGTCAAAGCACCTGTATTGGTATAGGCGGCGATCCAATTCCCGGTACTACGTTTATTGATTGCCTTGAAGCATTTGAAAATGATCCTCAAACTGAATCAGTCATCATGGTAGGTGAAATTGGTGGTTCAGCAGAAGAAGAGGCTGCAGAATTTATTAAATCAAATATGAGTAAACCGGTCGCTGCTTATATCGCAGGTGTCACTGCACCAAAAGGTAAACGCATGGGACATGCCGGTGCAATTATTGCGGGCGGTAAAGGTACAGCAGAAGAAAAATATGCAGCGCTTGAAAGTGCGGGTGTATATACAGCGAGATCACCTGCTGAACTTGGCTCAACATTACTGAAGGCGATAGAGAATAGTTAATAGTTTAAGGTGCTGGAGTCACTTTATTTCATAACTTATATTTTGTTACATATTAAACCTAAAGCATAACACCAATC
>JAUVGM010000197.1 GCA_030593785.1 Gammaproteobacteria bacterium
TTAACATCTATCCGCGGCGCTATAAGTTTAGTTTTAAGTGGTGTGCTTAATGACTCACCCGAAAAGGCAAATGAATTGCTTGAAACCGCAGGCAGAAATACCGAACGGCTAATGCATTTAATTAATGACATTCTCGATATGCAAAAAATTGAAGCCGGTAAATTAGAGTATAGCTTCAGCCAAATCGATTTAATGGATGCGATTGAAAAATCAATAACTGATAATCTCAGCTATGCAAAACAATACCATGTGAATATCCAGCTCGGTGCTACAGTCGAAAATACTATGGTTAAAGTAGATCCCCTGCGCTTAGCTCAAATCATGTCAAACCTGTTATCTAACGCAGCAAAATTTTCACATAAAAATAGCACCATTTTTATCCACACCAATATTGGAAATAAAACTGCTAAAATATCCGTTGTTGATAGCGGAGAAGGTATCCCCGAAGAATACTTTGATAAAATTTTCCACAAATTCTCACAAAACGATGCCTCTACTACAAAAGAAAAAGGTGGGACTGGCCTGGGACTTGCGATCAGTAAACAAATGATCGAAGCAATGGGTGGGTCGATTGATTTTACATCTACATTAGGAAAAGGCACTTCATTTAATATCTACATTCCTATTGATAACACTTCTTCTACTTAAATATTATAATCAACTAATTCATTTTATAAGGTAAGGAATCCATCTATGTTTCACGGTATCAGTCATGTTGATTTACAAGCAGTCAATCTAAAACAAACCTGTCAGTTCTGGACGGATGTTATTGGCTTTTCTATTAAATCTCAGGGTGAGGGATTTGTTGAAATTGATTCTGGTAATGTTGCTATTCGATTAATCGAAGTTCCAGCAATCGAACAAACTGCAACCATTCGTATCACTGTCGCGGATGTAACCAAAACCTACCAGCAATTATTAAAAGCGGGCGCCATTTCACGCTATGAGCCCATGAAAACACCCGATCTGGAAAAAATCGCCTGTGTCACTGATATTAATGGCCATTCTATTATTCTCTGGCGTGCACTATCTGAAGATGAATGGGATTTTGTCCCAGAACTTCCTAAAACAGGTGAGTGGTATCCAGATGCCGAAGAGCTTGTCGTCAACCTTCTCTCTCATGTGCCCGCTTTTTTCCGCATGCTGGCAAGACGAAAAGTCACACGTGTGGTTGAAGAACTAGCTAAACAAGACCAATCTGCCGTCACCCGGGAACATGTGATAAAAGGGTATATAACTTCTTCTGCTAAAGTCACTCGCTCACGGTTAATCGAACCACTAAAAGCAGAAGGCATTAATCCTGATGATTATCAGGCTGACTTTGATTATGAATAATATTTAAAACAACAGCCTCCTAATCGCACAACTGATTTTTCCAAGTATAACGGCATCTATTCGACCTATACGTTATAATCCTTGTTCATATTTACAGTTAATTAATGAGGATATTATCCGTGGCATCTAATAAAGGACGGGCTTTCTTTGCACTGAGTGGTTATCATTTTAATCCTGATGACGTTACTCGTGTTCTTGGGATAGAACCTACTTCAACTAATAATGCTGGTATGAGTGCAGGCATGGACAAACCGGTGATCAGTTCATGGGAAATTTCGACGGAGACTATTACTGAAGAAGTTGATGTTTATAAGCTGACGGACATTATCTTAAAGCAGCTAGAACCCGTCAAGGAACAGATTCTACAAATAAGTAAAAGCCATAATTTATCGCCAAGAATTGGCGTGGTGCTGACGCTATCGACTGATAAAGATGATACCTGTCCGGATGTAGGTTTCGGTGGCAGACTGGTTAAATTTTTAGCGGAAATTGGGGCGTTTATTAATATCGACTATAAGATTTCTGATCGGGTTTAATATCCGCGGTGTTCTAAAATTTCAGTGTTTTAAAATTAAGCCTAACTATTTTTTAAGATCGTGATAATTAGCTTTGTTCCTTAAAATCCATCGCACGCCGCCTCGAGGATCTTCAACATCACCTTTATATCGTGGCATGACGTGCACGTGTAAATGCTGGACACTCTGTCCAGCAGCCTCACCAACATTAATCCCAATGTTGTAACCATCTGGTGAGAACTCTTCGTCTAAAACAATTTTAGCCTTCTGGATAGCTTTACCAATTGCCAGTAGTTCGTCTTCTGTGGCTTCAAAAAAAGAGGCAAAATGCCGTTTCGTAACAACCAGTGTATGGCCTGGCGTCGCGGGGTAAGTATCTATAAAAGTGAGCGTGTGTTCACATTCACCAATAAACCGCTCATCCCTGAAAGTGCAAAAAATACATTCGTCATTCATAATGATTAATAATTCACGCCTCAGTTTAATCTCGCGCCTTGCTCAACTGCTCTTCGCAATGCTTCAAACACAAAGGTTGAAGAGCGTGAGGGAAACATTCGATAATCAATTCAAACTCATCGGCTGTTTCTTCCATAAGCGCTGCATCTTTTGTTAATTCAGCGTACACGCTATTTGCTGTCGCTTTGTTCACACGAATTAACACGGCTAAGTGGAAAGGAAGCTGCTGCTCCATGCTAACGGTTAATGCCGTTTCATAAGCTCTGATCGCTTCTTCTATACGATCTGCATTTTCTTCTGATTCGCCCAAATGATGCAGCACTGCACCACGATTATTATGCGTTGCGGTTAGCTCTAATGCGTAAAGATCTGCATCAAGTTCTGCGAGTGCATTTTTATAGGAAACAACCGCTTTTTGAAAAGTGCGATTACCTTTAAGAAGACGGCCATAGGTATGAAAAGTTGTGCCAAGTTGTAACATTACTGTCGACCACTCTTCTGGTGTTTCTTTTCGAGAGAATTCGAGTAATGCTTCGGTATAAGCATCAATAGCTTTGTTCATTAGTTTTGCGTCAGCTTCTTGTCGACCTAAGGCTTGAAGTGCTGTACCCAAATTTGTTTTCGATGCTGCCCATTCGAGCGGTGATTCTTCCTGGTTATAAATCTCTAATGCATGGTTAAAAGATTCAATCGATAACTTATAAAGTTCTGCATCTTTTAATGACTGCCCCATTGCAGCAAGAATATTACCCAAGCTGTTGTGTGCTTGAGCCCAATCTAAAGGTGATTTATCGCGTAATTCATCCGTTAATAGCGCTTCGAAAGTCTCACGAGCCGTTTCGAAAATATTCGCGCTGTAACGGTGCTGTTCAAAATTACCGCGGGTATAAATAAAATTATCCATAGCGGTGCTGCGGTTATCTGCACTTGCACCCTCAGCGAGATCATCCGAAGCTAAGTTTTTGAAGTGCTCAACCGCTTTTTCCAGCGCCTTATTGTCTGGGTAAAATATAGTGTTAGTTGAGAATTTCATTAACTGAGAATATCTTCGAGATCTGGATCTGCGTCTACCGCACCACCAAGGTCAACTTCTTCATCTGTTGCGTCACGTACAGTTAATACTTCCAACACGAAAACAACGTCTCGACCACAAAGAGGATTATTTCCATCAACCGTTAATGTCTTGTCATCAAAGCGAGTGACGATAAAACTTTTCGGATCACCGTTTTCATTTTCCATGGTGATGGTCATACCGATTTCACGATATTCCTCTGGAACATTTTCGATGCTGTCGGTAAACACCAACGATTCATCTCTCTCACCATAGACCTTTTTCATATCAATCGGCACTTCGATAATATCGCCGACTTTTCTACCGTCGAGGTGTTTAGTCACCTCTTCATTCATAACATCATTAATGCCATGAACATAACCGATGGGATAATCAACGGTCACAAGAACGTCACCCGTTTTTTCATCGATGACTTTATAATTTAGTTCAACGAACTTTTCTTTTTCAATTGTATCTGACATAACGAGGGAAGCCTGTTTATAAATCTGTTTTAGAACGCGGTCTTGAGCTTAATCTTAGAACTTAATCTTAAAACAAGGTAGCACCGAAGATTTTTACTTTATCCTTTTCATAGCCCAGCACTAATCTGCCTAGCCATTCACCTTTATCCTTGCTGTTAATCTGCTTATATAAAACGCTAACATGCTCACCTCGACGAATCATGCCAAGATATTCATAATCATCAGATAGGTTTTTCGCCAGATCGCTTCTTGCAAACTGCTTACCCATCTCGATTTCATTCGCGCCCATTTGCATAGCCGTTGAGAAATTTCGGGTAAAGGCACCGTAGTTTCCTTCATTCGAGTATTTAACGAGATCAGCCCACATAGTGTGCGCGTGCTCTAAAATCTCTTCATCTGTGTTTTCAATAATATTCATAATTCGATTCTTCACCTAAAAATACTTAGTATTTATATGGTTATATAGTTTATTAAAGCGACATAGTATAAACCATAAAAAAAGACCAACAAACAAGTTGTTGGCCTTTTTTATAAGCTAAATAAAGCTGGGGTTAATTATAATCTAGTTAAACTAGAATCTAATTAACGATAACTTTATTTACTCCTATTCATCATCAACTAAGTGATAAAGAGGTGCTTTTTCCATCGTGTACTCACCTGTTTCGCGATTACGATGAGAAACTGTCAATACATGCCAGTCCTTATCATCTAACTTCATCGCATCACCACGGTAGTAGTAACCAGGCCAGCGTGTTTCTTTACGGAATAATGTATGTTGGAATACACTTTCTGAAGTAAGGAAACGATGCTTTAATTCCCATGCACGTAATAGTTCATGGATATCTTCTGCAGCAATCTTCTCTAAATCTTCACCGAAAACTTTCATTTTCTTAAGACCGATTTGAAGAAGCTTTTCGTTAGTCATGTAGTTAACACCAAAACCAGCACAATACTCATCCATCATCTTCTGTAGGCGATCAAGACCTTGACGAGGGTTGATGTAGTTAGGATTAACAGAACCAGCAACGATTTCGTTACGGCCAACTGTATATGTTTCCATTGGCTTGTAGATCGTTGTTTTAAGATCTGCAACTTGCTTGTCAGAAACCATGATGCCAGCAGCTTTGCCGTCATCAATATACTTACAAGCAGCTTTAGCAGCCAAACGACCTTCAGTGAAAGAACCTGATGAGAATGCGTGTGGAGTACCACCTACCGCATCACCTGCACCAAATAAACCTTCAACTGTAGACATACGGTTATAACCCCAGAAATATTCATCAGGAGAAACATCTTCAGGACCA
>JAUVGM010000093.1 GCA_030593785.1 Gammaproteobacteria bacterium
AGACGCCAAGCCTCAATGTTTTTATGATGACCGCTCAATAAAACATCCGGTACAGCTTGCCCGTCTAAAACTTCTGGACGAGTATAATGAGGGGTATCGAGCAAGCCGTTCATAAACGAGTCCTGCTGAGCCGATTCCTCATGCCCTAACGCACCGGGTACTAATCGCGTAACGCCATCAATCAATACCATGGCTGCCAGTTCACCGCCGCTGATAACGTAATCACCTATCGACCACTCTTCATCAACTTCGCTGGCTATGAGTCGTTCGTCAATACCTTCGTAACGACCACATAATAAAATAAGTTCTTCGTGTTCAAGTAAGCTTTGTAAACCGGCCTGGTCTAACTTTCGACCTTGCGGTGATAAATAAATCACCTTCGCTTTATTACTTAACACTTGTCTGGCTTTGCTAATTGCTGCTCGCAATGGCTCGACCATCATGACCATACCGGGGCCGCCTCCGTAGGGACGGGCATCAACGGTGTTATGTCGATCATTAGTAAAGTCTCGGGGATTAACTGTCCCCAACTGAACCAATCCTTTTTGGATGGCTCTGCCTGTCACACCATTGTCTGACACGGCACTAAACATTTCCGGGAAAAGCGTCACGACTTCGATGTGCATGCCTTACCTCTCCCTACTGTTAACTAGCTTTAAAATTCAGCGTCCCAGTTAACAGTCATAAAACCTTGTTCAAGATTGACCTCTTGGACAACCTCTTCAGTAATAAACGGAATCAAACGCTCGCGCTTCTTACCTTTGCTATCCTTTTCGCCACTGGTAACGATAACATCGTTAGCACCGGTTTCTAACATTGAAGTAATTGTGCCTAATTCAATGCCATCTAGATTCTTTACTGATAAACCAATTAAATCATTCCAGTAATATTCACCAGAAACAGGTTTAGCCAGTTGCTCACGTTTGATTGCAATTTCAGAGCCAATTAACTCGGCTGCGATATCTCGATCTGTGCATCCCTCTAAATGAGCAACCACACCTTTACCGTGAGACTTACCTGAAAGTAACTTAAATTCTTGCCACTGCCCGTTGCGTTTTAAATACCAAGGAGAGTACGTCAGAATGTTTTCTTTCGGTTGTGTGTTAGAAAAGATTTTCACCCATCCCTTCACACCAAACAAACCATTGAGTTTGCCTACAGGTACCCATTGCTGTTCTTGATCATCGGTACTCATAAGCAATACGCAAATAGGCCGGAAGTACCCGCCTATTCACAAAAGCAATTAAGCTGCTTTTGCTTCTGCTTTCAATAACTTAGCAACACGTTCAGAAACCTGAGCGCCTTGACCTAACCAATGATCGATACGATCTTGCTCTAGATTTAAACGAACTTCCTGGCCTTTAGCCATTGGGTTAAAATAACCCAAACGTTCGATATAACTACTGTCACGACGAGCACGGCTGTCAGTTACAACAAGATGATAAAAGGGACGCTTCTTTGCGCCACCACGAGCTAAACGAATGGTTACCATTGCGCTATATTTCCTCGAAAAAACTAAAAATTATGATTATTTTTGTTCAAAAAATAACCCACTCACATAAGACGGCGCATTTTACTAGAAACTACAGAAAAGTGAAGGGCTTAGAGGCTTTTTAGTTGAAAAAAGACGATTTAAAACCGTTTAAATTTAAATAACGTTAATAAGCGCTATTTGACAACAACAATTCCATTACCAGCACCGCGTTCGAATGAATTCGAACCTACATTCACATCAAAATTTTGTAACACCATCAAAGTCTGAGACCGATGTACGGGCCAGAGAGCAAGGCAAAAATCAACGAAAAAGCGGACGAGCCCATGGACGGGCGAAGGTAGAGCAACGCAGGAGCAGTTGCCGAGCGTATACATAAGGCCGTTCTCGCACTTCCTTGTGCTTCACGGCATAAGAACATCCATGTTCAAGTAAGTGAGCATTTTGAGGCGGTTTTTAACGCCGCTATCTGGTGCGTACATCGGTCTCACATCATTCCGGGGGGGAGCTGTCCTTTCATGCTGCGCATCATCTTCGCCATCCCCCCACCTTTCATCTTCTTCATCATTTTCTGCATTTGGGTAAATTGCTTCAACAGACGATTCACATCTTGAACTTGCAAACCGCAGCCAGCAGCAATACGTTTTTTCCTTGAACCTTTGATAACGTCGGGGAAACGACGTTCTTTTGCTGTCATTGAGCTGATAATTGCTTCTAAATGCAACATTTTCTTATCGTCAACTTGATCCATTGCACCTTTAGGGATGTTTGGCATGCCGGGTAATTTACCCATTAGGCTGGCTATGCCACCCATGTTTTTCATTTGACTTAATTGGTCACTAAAATCCTCTAAATCAAAACCTTTGCCTTTTTTGATTTTGTTTGCCAATTTAGCCGCTTTGGCAGTATCGACACTGCTCTGAACATCTTCAACCAAACTAACGACATCACCCATACCTAAGATTCGTGAAGCTATACGCTCTGGATGGAAAGGTTCTAGTGCAGACATCTTCTCACCCACACCAATAAACTTAATTGGCTTACCGGTAATAAAACGTGTTGAGAGTGCTGCACCACCACGCGCATCACCGTCTGTTTTGGTCAGGATGACACCGGTTAATGGCAAGGCATCATTAAAGGCTTTGGAAGTATTCGCGGCATCTTGCCCGGTCATACTATCTACAACAAACAAAGTTTCTGCCGGATTTACCGCGGCATGCAGGCGCTTGATTTCGCCCATCATTTCATCATCAACATGCAGGCGACCTGCGGTATCGATGATTAAAACATCGTTATTTTGGATTTTTGCTTCTTTGATTGCAGCATTTGCGATATCGACGGGGTCTTGCTCGACGGTAGAAGGAAAAAAGTTAGCCCCTACTTCAGCGGCAACTGTTTCAAGTTGCTTGATTGCTGCTGGACGATATACATCAGCACTCACAACCATGACCGATTTTTTCTGTTTTTCTTTTAACCAACGAGCAAGTTTTGCCACTGTGGTCGTTTTACCTGCACCTTGTAACCCTGCCATTAAAATAACCGCGGGAGGCGTTACACTTAAGTTGAGGCTTTCATTCGCC
Organism: Gammaproteobacteria bacterium; assembly: GCA_030593785.1. GTDB lineage: Bacteria > Pseudomonadota > Gammaproteobacteria > UBA6429 > Thiohalophilaceae > JAGLTQ01. Next base: position 3,073 of record JAUVGM010000093.1, read on the forward strand.
TCTCCCATAATGGCCGCTAATTCATCATTAACAACTTTAACCAGGGCTTGTCCCGGGGTCAGGCTCTTTAATACCTTATCGCCCAGTGCTTTTTCTTTAACATGATCGATAAATTCTCGTACCACCGGCAAAGCAACATCGGCTTCGAGTAATGCCATGCGTACTTCACGCATCGTATCTTTAATATTGTCTTCTGTGAGGCGACCAACTCCGCGTAAGTTACGGACGGTTTGGCCAAGACGTTCTGATAAACTATCGAACATAATGCTTTATTCCTGCATAAATACTTTAAAAAATGTCAGAGGCTCTGATTTTACAGAGATTACTCATATCCAGAACGAATGATTATAGCTTAAATTCAGGAATGAAATAAAAGAGAAAAACAACTTAAGTATAGCTAGAGAGTAAAAGACTGACCGGAGGAGAGAGGATGAATGCTGTGTGTCGTAATGGCCTTTTGGCATTCACCAAATATCAGGCCTTCAGCACCGGGTTTATTATGGCTTATATAAATAGCCGGTTTATGATTTAGTTTTGCTATATCTGGACCTAATAATTCAGCACAATAATGTCCCGACAAATGACACAGTTCAATGTCTTTGTTCGCAAAAGCGGACTCAACGATCAGTAAATCCAGTTTGTCATGCTTGTTTAACGCAGCCCAAAAAGTGTCATTCGTTGTGGTATCACCACTAAAAGCAAACGTCCCCGTTTCTGACCCAACGCGATAACCTACACCTGGCACGACATGATTCACTTTAATCATTTCTATTTTTCGATTGTTTAATTCGATGGTTTCACCCACTTGCATAACCTGGTATTGCATTACAGGATTCGCAGAATTGGGTAAACGAGTAAAGTCAGGCCAGATGATGTTATTAAAAATATGTTTTTTTAATGCATCGATAGTCTCGGCAAGCCCATGGATAATAATGGGTTCCTTGATATTATCGAACATCGTATCAACCAAAAATGGGATGCTGGTGATGTGATCAAGATGGGAATGGGTCAGGAATATATGGCGAATGCACGACATTGCCTGCAAGTTCAAGTCTCCAAGACCTGTACCCGCATCTATCACAATATCCTCATCTATTAGTAATGTTGTTGTTCGCAGTTGTCCACCAACACCTCCACTACATCCTAAAACTTTCAGCTCCATGAACCGATACATCCCCTTGATTACTGCATTATTCTTCAAACAAGCTCTAAATCAATACATCTTAAAAAAGCGAGTGATTTTATGGTGCTAATACTGCCATACCTAAGTAAAACAAAATGCTACACGGGTCACAAGTCATTTACATGCACTTAGCCTATATTACCTTCCAATTGACGAAGTTTTCCTGATATTTGACGATTGATACACCGAAGTTATGTAAGTTAATAAATAATTGCTTCTCAATCTGTATATTATTTATTAACGTCTTCAAAGTTGCGTTTCCTTATGCGATCATAAGCTAACGAGAATAAAAATATGATCACAATAAATATAACTCTATCCATTTTACTTTATGCCATTGCTACAGGCTTGTTACTGAAGCAATGGTTAGTAGTTAAGGGTGGCTCTAATAAGCTGCCCTTATATATTGCTGTCGCAGCGGTTATTTTTCATGCATTCACACTGCACACCGTTATTTTCACAGCGCAAGGTATTGATATTGGATTCTTTAGTGCGCTGACTTTTACCGCCTGGTTAATGGCAACATTACTCGTGATCGCCAGCTTTTCTTTGCCAATTGGTTGCTTAGGTTTACTGGTTTACCCTTTTGCCTTAGTGACACTTATTTTTAGAGCCTTCAGCGATCAACAACATGTTTTAACCGATGTTCTTGCTCCGGGTATGCAAACACATATTTTATTTTCACTTCTTGCTTATTGTGTGCTGAGTATTGCCGTTGCCCAGGCTATCCTCCTATATATACAAGATAAGTATTTACACAATAAACACCCTTCCGGTTTTTTACAGAGTTTGCCGTCGCTTGAAACCATGCAAATTTTATTATTCCGTATCATTGCGCTGGGTGTAATTGCATTAAGTATTTCTTTGCTTAGCGGCTTTATTTATTTAGATGATATGTTTGCTCAACACCTTGTACATAAAACGATTTTGTCACTAATTGCATGGGCTGTGTTTGTTGTTTTATTGATTGGACATTACAGATTTGGCTGGCGTGGAAAAATTGCCATTAAGTGGAGTCTCGCTGGATTTACACTGCTTATGTTGGCCTATTTTGGTAGCAAGTTCGTTATTGAATTAGTACTACCATAATAATTTAGCTATAAATTCTTTTTCTATTAGTACTGTGGGCATGCACTATGCCAGTTATTATTGCTGAATCACTTGACACTTTGCCCCGTAATACATCTAATTAGCCTATTGTAATTACAGAAGGTTATACCCTCTTTGGACGACATTCCCATAAGTATGCTCTTCAGCATACTCATATTCCTGATATTAGTTTCTGGCTTTTTCTCTGGTTCTGAAACAGGCTTAATGAGCCTGAATCGTTACCGATTGCGTCACCTTGTGGACAAAAAAAATAAAGGTGCAATGCGTGCTTTTCGCCTATTACAAAAACCAGATAAGTTAATTGGCATTATTTTATTGGGCAATAACTTTGTAAATATTCTTGCATCAGCCATCGCGACTGTCATTGGTATTCGTTTATTTGGTGAAGCGGGGATTCTCATCGCCACTATAATTCTAACTGTTATTGTTCTTATTTTTGCCGAGGTGACTCCAAAGACTATCGCGGCAATGCACCCTGAAAAATTTGCTTTACCCGCAACGCTTATCCTGGAACCACTACTGAGATTGCTTTATCCCTTTGTTTGGTTCATTAACCTTTCATCAAAAGTTATTTTTAAAATATTAGGCATTCGGGAAACGACCAGTAGTGACAAATTAAGCAGCGAAGAACTTCGCATTGTTGTGAATGAAGCCGCCACCATGATCCCCAAAGGTCATCAAAAAATGCTTTTAAGTATTTTAGATTTAGAAAAAGTGACGGTAGATGACATCATGGTGCCGCGAAATGAAATTATTGGTATCGATCTCGAAGATGAGTGGTCTGACATTATTAAACAGCTCGCTGATACTCAACATACTCGTTTACCTATTTTTGAAGGCGATATAGATCATATTATTGGTATTATTCACATTCGCAGAGCGTTACGTTTTTTCCACAATGAAGATACAACTAAAGAAGACTTCAAAAAAATAATCCGTGAAGCATACTATGTTCCAACAGGTACGCCATTAAATACCCAATTACTTAACTTTCAACATGAACGCCGCCGCAATGCCATGGTAGTCAATGAATATGGCGATATTCTTGGTATTGTTACACTCGAAGACATTCTGGAAGAGATTGTGGGCGAGTTTACAACCGATCCATCTGCAAGTCGTAAAGATGTTCAGACTAAAGAAGATGGAAACTACCTGATTGATGGCAGCATTACCGTACGAGAACTGAACAAGCTACTCGACTGGAAACTACCCATTGAAGGTCCAAAAACATTAAATGGACTCATTATTGAGTATTTAGAACATATACCTGAGCCCGGCACGAGTATGTTGCTAGACAACTACCCAATTGAAATTATACAAACAACAAAAAATGCTGTGAAAACGGTTTTAGTTGATCCTAACTGGAATAAAACTCAACAAACGCTTTCCGAAGACTAAATCCCCCCATTTCTCCAATAATTTACTATTTGATCGAAAGCTGCATAAAACAACCCTTTCGCCACCTCGCAATTGTACAATTAGATTAAAAACATACTATAATCCCTAGAAATCATTACATTTTTTGGAGATTTCTTTGTCGAAACTGACACTTTCTTTTAAAGGCAAAGTGCTAAAAGTTTTTCCTGTCTTAAAGGGAAGTATGATGCTTGGCAGTGATCCTAGCTGCACCATATTTATTGATAGCCTGGCAATCCAGCCTCAACATGCTCAAATTGACACCGTAAATAATGAGTCTGTTATTCATGATCTTAATACTGAAGATGGCACCTTTATTGGCCAGACAAAATTAGAGAGCCTACACCCACTAAAAGATGGTGAAATTATTCGCCTCGGCAAACACACTCTCACCTACGAATTCTCCGAAGATATTAATAACACCGGCGAAACTGAAGCCGTTGTCGAAGAAATTATCAAAGAAGAAGCCCCCATCCAAATGCACGCCCAGGAAAAAACACAGGGCTGGCTACAAATTATGAATGGTTCAAACCTGGGTAAAACAATGAGTTTGAACAAAGCAATGACAAACCTCGGAAAACCGGGTATTTCTACCGCAGTAATAACCAAACGAGCTGATGGTTATTTTATTTCACAGTTAGAAGGCAATCATCCACTTTTAATTAAAGATAAAAAACTCGGAGATAAGAGTCTGCAATTAACGGATGGAGACACTATTCAAATTGGTAACATCAAAATGCAGTTTTACCTTGAATAACATTTATAGAAGAGACCTTTGCACGGATAGCGAAAAGTTAGAGAACAAGGCAAAACTGACGAAAAAGCGGAGTGTACGATAAGTACATGAGTATTTTGAGGATGTTTTAACGCTGTTATCTAGCTTTACAGCATTCGTGCTAAGGTCTCACTTTCAGGAGCCTATATCCAATGACTACCGAACAACGCCACTTTACCCGCATTCCTTTTAATGCATCTGTAATTGTTATTAATTCTCGTAGCAATGAAAAAACCATGGCTGAGCTTCTCGATATTAGTTTTAAAGGCCTGTTAATAAGTAAACCCAAGGATTGGCAAGGTGAGAATGGCGATGGTTACACCGTACATTTAGAATTAGCCGGAGAGGAAGTTCAACTAAATTTAGACGTTGTTGAAGTTCATCATGAAAAAGAACATATCGGCTTTAAAACTGAACACATGGATATTGATACAGCAACTCACTTACGACGTATCG
>JAUVGM010000182.1 GCA_030593785.1 Gammaproteobacteria bacterium
GATCTTCACCACCGTGACCGGCATCAATTGCAATAATTAAATCTCTGGCTGTTTTTTTCGTTCTATAGACAGGTCTTTTAACAACAACCTTTTTACTTTTTGCTGCATCAAAAATATCAACAACTAAACGATGGCCATATGCCCCATGAGGTTTTAATACAAAACTCTTTAGCTTAACGGCATTTTTTAAATCTAATACGACACGCAAACCATTTTTGCCACGCTTGGCATAACGCAGACCTTTAATACGAGACTCATTATAAGTCGCAGACGGCAATGCCCCTCTGACTTTAGTATTTTTAAGATCAATAACAATTCGGTTGGGATTACTTAATACAAACAGACTGTGTTCAACAGGGGCGTTAAGATCAAAAACAAGACGAGTGTTATCAGGCGCTGGCCACATACGTAAGCCACGTACTTCAGCCGCAGCCAAAATATTCGGCAGCAATGTTACGAGCAAGCTGAAAAATAGAATTAAACGAGATTGTTTATTGAACACTTGGATACCCCTTTACCCATGTATATCATTAATAATGGATAAAATCTCAAGAGGAATCAAGTATTTTTCTATATATTTTAAGTAGATAGAGCACTTTTCTCGATAATTTCGAGAATAAATACAATTTTTATGGGGTTGAGGACAATTTTTTCACCAAATCTTGCCCTTTTTGAGTGTGAGCGTTTAATTCAACCAATCGACCATCGGGCTGGTAGCTCAGAGTTAACTCCACATCAGGCTCTGATAACCAACCTTCTCCCCGTTGTGGCCACTCAATTAAACAGACTGCATCTGCTGAAAAATAGTCTCGACCACCAAGATATTCCAGCTCTTCAGGATCGCCTAAACGATAAAGATCAAAATGATAGACGTGGTTAAGAGCGTTGGGATTATTCTTTGATGATGCCAGTTCATAATCCTCAACCAGGGTATAGGTTGGACTTTTAACTTTGGCATTAGGTAAAAAGGACTGAATGAATCCACGCACTAAGGTTGTTTTGCCCGCCCCTAAATCACCATATAAATAGATATTTAGACCGGCAGGACAATATTTAGCCAACAATTGCCCAAAAGCAATCGTAGCTTGTTCATCCTCGAGAAAAATAGACATAAGCTACTGATAATTAAGATAAATTAATCAGGCGACGTATTGAGGGCATAAGGTCACTGGCGAGTAAACCTCGTTCCCCTGCACCTTTGGCAGCCGCATCCCCTGCAGCGGAATGTAAGTACACACCCACTTTTGCCGCATCGGTCAACGAAAAGCCTTGTGCTAATAAACTAGCAATGATGCCAGTCAAAACATCACCCATACCGCCACTTGCCATGCCGGGATTACCCTTATCGCATAAGTAGGTGTTGCCTTCAGAATAAATTAAACTGCCATTCCCTTTTAAAACAACCGTCGCACTAAATTTTTCGGCCAATTGTTTCACAGCTTTGAAACGATCCGCCTGAATCTCTTCTACTGATAAACCCAGCAAACGCGCTGCTTCACCAGGATGAGGGGTTAATATCCAGTTGTCATGTTGCAAAGGTTCGATGGCCAATAAATTGAGTCCATCGGCATCCACCACCAGGGGTTTGTCACTATTAACTGCCGCGGCTAATAATGTGGCAGCCCATTCACTTTGTCCTAATCCCGGGCCAACCGCAATAACACTGGCTTTCTCAAGTAAGAATTTAATTTCACTTTCCCGCTCAGCGGGATAACTCATAATTTCTGGTCGAACACTGCTAATGACCGAGGCATGGGCGTAACGTGTGGCTAAACTCACCAAACCCGCTCCCGTTCTCAATGCTGCTTCACACGCCAAACGTGCCGCACCACTCATACCAATATCACCACCGATCACAAGTACATGACCGTATAAACCTTTGTGAGATTCTTTAATGCGTTTTTTAAATACGGATGAAGGGATATCCAGACGTTTTACTGACGAAGAAACTTTATGCGCTACGCCAGAGGGAATTTGTAAATCATCAAAAATAAGTTCGCCGCAACAATCTGGCCCTTTTGCAGTTAATAGGCCCTGGTTTAAGCCAATGAATGAAACTGTGACATCAGCCATTACGACATCACTTTCAACATTGCCTGTATCGGCTAATAAACCGGAGGGAATATCCAGTGACAATACAGGAGTACCATGCTGATTTATGGCATTAATCGCATGTACTGCATCACCACTGATTGCGCCTTTTAAACCTGTGCCAAAAACAGCATCAACCACCAAGTCAGCTAAAGGTAACTTTCCGTTCCCATAAACTTTCGTATTAACCCCACAACCTTCCAGCCGTTGTTTTGCTGCGAGCGCATCACCTGTGATTTTATTGCTGTCGCCAACAATCAAGACTTCGACCTGATGCCCTTGCTCATGAGCCAAACGCGCGACCACAAAGCCATCACCTCCGTTGTTCCCTGTGCCACAGACTATGCAAATCGTTTTCGCATCTGGCCAGTGTTCCTTTAAAATATCAAAAGCCACGGTTCCGGCACGTTCCATGAGGACCGTACCTGAGACTTCAAACTCCTCGATCGTAACTCGATCGAGTTCGCGTGTTTCTTCTGCGGTATATAAATTGTTTGGTAGTTGCTTCATGCGCGTTATCATAGCCTGTATGAGTGAAATTCAGAACCAGTCCAGTTCATATAATAATGAACAACTTGCCAAATTAGCGCAACAAATCAAAATTTGGGGTAAAGAACTGGGATTTCAGGAAATTGCAATCGCTGATACCCAGTTAAATAAAGCTGAAGAAACATTAACAGATTGGCTGGAACAAGGTTGCCACGGTGATATGGAATGGATGGCACAACACGGTACAAAACGAACACGCCCCGCTGAACTGGTTACCGGTACACACCGAATTATTATTGGCCGCATGGATTACTGGCCACCTGACATTGTTAAAGCAGAATCTATTCTTGCTGATTCTGACAAAGCCTATATTTCTCGCTACGCTCTGGGACGTGATTACCACAAAGTTTTACGTAAGCGTCTGCAAAAGCTCTCAACTAAAATTGAAAATGAAATCGGTCCTTTCGGTTACCGTGTTTTTGTCGATAGCGCACCGGTAATGGAAAAACCTCTTGCTGAAAAAGCCGGCTTGGGTTGGGTTGGTAAACACAGTAACTTATTAAACAAAGATGCTGGCTCATGGTTTTTTCTTGGTGAAATTTATACTGACTTGCCTTTACCTGTAGATAGCCCTGTTGAAAAACATTGTGGTACCTGCCAAACCTGTATTGATGTTTGCCCCACCAAAGCGATCACGCAACCTTATGTTGTTGATGCACGCTTGTGCATTTCATACTTAACCATTGAGTTAAAAGGTGCTATTCCGCTAGAACTTCGATCATTAATGGGAAATCGTATATATGGTTGCGATGACTGTCAGCTTTGTTGTCCCTGGAATCGTTTTGCAACAGACACACCTGAAACAGACTTTATGCCACGACATCATTTGGATGATGTGGCTTTACTAGAACTTTTTAACTGGGATGAAGAAACCTTCCTCGCTAAAACAGAAGGTACTGCTATAAGACGAATGGGTCATGAACGCTGGTTAAGAAATATTGCGGTGGCATTAGGAAATGCCACAACAAGTAAAAAGATTATTGAAGCATTAAAAGGTAAATTAAATCACGGCTCAGAAATTATAAAAGAACATGTGGAATGGGGCTTGCGACAACATTTGTAACGGGGTCATCGGAGTCAACGTCATTAGTCTTTACCTGGAGCCTACAGCAATGCTATTTGATGTTGACTCCGACCCCTGATTTGAAAATTTTATACCGACTCATCAACGAATCGACCCAAGGTATCATTTTCAACCTGCACAACATCAGTTGTAGCAGAAACTTGCGTTTCAGCTTCTTGTAGTTTCAGTAAAGGTGCAACCGCATCCTTAACACTATCTGAACCTGTCGTTAACTTTGCAACTTCACCTGCAGCCTTACGTGCTTTATTAACACCAACTTGAAGACCGGATAATGCAGACGTTAATGTTGTTGTCATATCTGTTTTCATAGCCAAACCTCGTTAATAAAAGAGCTAGTCCCTTTCATCTTTTCTATCTTTCTTTTTGCGATTATTCTTTTTCTCATCGCTTTGATAATTATCACGTTTTTTGTACTTGTCCTTGTTTCTATATTTGTCATTACTTTTGTATCTATCTTTAGAATTATCTTTGCTTCTATATTTATCTTTATTCCTGTAGCTATCCTTCCGATTGTATCGGTCTTCCTTTCTATAATTATCCTTGTTCTGATATCTATCAGATTTGTTACGATATGTTTTATCCTGATATCCGTTTTTATAGCCACCGTTACTCTTATATTTTTTTCTGTACTTATATTTGCTTTTGTATTTATTGTTTTTATATTTGTTTTTATAGTACTGATGTTTCAAATAAGGACGAGCAGCTTCCATCTCGATTTCGACATAACCACGATCTAAACGGCTGTGTAAATGAATGGGTAAGTTAACTGAAAAAGACCAATGACCTCTATTGTCCAAATAGAAATACATGTTACGGCCAGTATCAAAATAAATATCGGCATAAGGATAATAGTGATAACTATGAAAATTACGACGATGTCCGTATGCAGGTGCATGAGATGGAACATGATCGTTATAAGAATAACCACCATTCACAATTACACCACCACCGTAGTAACGGCAGCCGGAGAATAAAAATAAACTTAGCAGGGAGAGTAATGCAATTTTCTTCATAACCTTAACTGTCCTTCAAATCTTCTATAAACTTAATTCTAAAACACCTCTATTCACATCTCAGCGAATAGCTATCCATACAATTATACTTACTATACAGACACCATTATATATCGGCGCCATCCAGTATAAATATTAGTAATAAATGCCTTCTTTACCCATTTATATGGCTTTATTTCGCTATAATCCATCAAAATCTGCAAAACATCGAAAATATGCCAACAAACACACAAAATATTACTGCTGTTATCCTTGCCGGTGGCCAGGGTTCCCGACTCGGCGGTCTAGATAAAGGACTCGTAGAACTCAAGAAAGTTCCGCTGGTAAAGCACCTGATTGAGCGTATTCAACCACAAGTATCAGAAATTATAATTAGCGCGAATCGAAATTTAGAAAGTTACAATGAGTATGGTTTTCCGGTTTATGAAGATGACATTGAAGGTTATGCCGGTCCACTCGCAGGCATCTTAAAGGCTCTGCAACACTGTAAAAGCGAATGGTTACTGACCGTACCTGCTGATAGTCCATTTATTCCTGAGGATCTTGCTCAACGTTTATTTCAAAACATAAAGGATAACAAAGTTGTTATCCCTCATGACGGAAAATATTTGCACCCAACTTTTGCTTTAATCCACAAAAGCCTAGCGCCTTCCTTAGAAATTTTTTTACAACAAGGTGAGCGTAAAGCACGTGTTTGGATGCAACAACAAGCCCATACTATTGTCGATTTTTCTGATCAAGCAGATGCATTTATTAACATTAATACCGAAGATGAACTTAAACATGCCGAACAACATTTTGAAGAGTTTATGGCATAATACCCA
>JAUVGM010000131.1 GCA_030593785.1 Gammaproteobacteria bacterium
AGATTTTTTTTAAAATTTCTCTCGCCATCGTCGCGCTTTTATTAATTGCCATTATTGGCTTTGCGATTGCCTTTAACCCGAACGACTATAAAGACGACATTATAAACGTTGTTAAAGAAAAAACCGGACGTGAATTATCCATACCGGGGGACATTTCACTGTCACTCTTCCCCTGGATTGGCATTGATTTAGGTAAAATTGAAATCAGCAATGCAAAAGGCTTTGGTAAACAACCTTTTGCCAAAATGGAACACTTACAAGTCCGCGCAAAGCTGTGGCCGTTGTTTAAACAACGGCTTGAAGCCGACACCATCGTCATTGAAGGTTTAACACTCAACCTGGCTAAAAATAAACAAGGCATCAGTAACTGGGATGACTTAACCAAAACAACGAATAAAACAAAAACGATTACTAAAACAAACGATAAAGCGCCATCTAAAACAAGCGATAAAAAAGAAAATGCTCAGAATATACTCGGCGCGATTGCATTAAATGGTCTTAAAATTGAAGGTGCACAATTTAACTGGCATGACAAACAAACAAAACAAAAAGTTACCGTTAAAGATGTCAATCTAAGTATTGGTGAATTAAGACCTGACACTAAAATATCTTTTACGACACAATTCCAGCTTGAAGAAAAAACAATAAATGCAAAAGTGAAATTTACAAGTGATATTGTTTTTTCATCTGACTTTCAACAATTTTCTTTTTATGACACGCAGTTAAGTTCCGATCTGAAACTCGACTCATTAAAACAACGTTTATCACCTCTGCTTAACAGTGCATTAATTCAAATTAATCTTAAAAAACAAACGTTCAACACAAAAAATTTAACTCTGTCAGAAGGCGCACTAAAATTACAGACTCAATTATTAGTCACTAAATTATTCTCTAGCCCTTATTTAAAAGGCCAGCTCACTATTGCCTCCTTTAATCCACGTGAGCTTGCACAAAAGTTTGCCATTAAATTGCCTGACATGGCAGATAAAAAAGCATTAACCAACGTCAATGCACAACTTCATATAAAAGGAAGCTTAAAAAACCTTGTTTTACCCAAAATTAAAGTAACGCTGGATGATTCACATCTTAACGGTAATGCCAGCATTAAACTCACACCGGGTTCTTCAACAATTAAGCTTGCGATTGACACGATTAACATTGATCGTTATTTGCCTAAACCTGCGCCAGCTGAAGATAAAACAACACAAAATAAAAGCAGAAAGAAACAAGCTGCTAAAACAAAAGAAGTCATATTAATCCCTATCGGATTATTAACCGCCATCAATATAAATGCTGATTTTAAAATCAATAAAATACAAATCAAGAAAACACATTGGACAAATTTCCATGTGGCGGTTCATTCTAAAAATGGCTTAATCAAAATCAAACCTTTAACCATGAAGGGTTATGGTGCAAATGTGAAAGTGGATCTCAAGCTTCGTGTCATTAAAAACAATGCCGTGCTATCAGGGAATCTTAATATTCAAAAAATTAAAGCGGGTAAGTTGCTTAATGACTTTATGGGTAAAGATAAGCTAAAAGGTAAAACAACAATAATCGCAAATTTCAATACGTCAGGTATTAAACTATCTCAGTTAAAACAAAACTTAAACGGAAAATTAAAACTAAACCTGAAAGATGGCACCATAAAAGGCTTTGATCTTGAACACCAAAGAAATGTTTTAGATGCAAAACTTAAACGCAAACCTGAACCTAAAGCGCCGATACCAGCAGAGACTAAAATTGCCAGCCTCAGTGCCAGCGCTATTATTAAAAAGGGCGTTCTTCACAACAAGGACTTACGTGCTGCCACGCCGCTTGCGCGTATCATTGGACGAGGTACGGTTGATATTGCCAGAGAAAAACTGAATTACACTGCGTCGGTAAAATTTACTTCATCAACCAACATTAAGAATAATACACCTTTTGAAAAAATGAATTCAATCCCGCTGGACATAAACATCACTGGCACTTTTGATAAACCAAACATTAATCCTGACTTTCAAAAAGTGCTTAATCACTTAATAAAGAAAGAGCTCAAAAAACAAGAAACGAAAATAAAAGATAAAGTAAAAAAAGATATCAAGAAAAAACTCGGTGATGAACTGAAAAAACTATTTTCTTTTTAACTTATGCCATCGCTTGATTTTCATAAACCACTGTTAACTTATATTGGTTTATTTCTTTCATCCGTTGGCTACAGTTCCGTTATTTACAGTGGCGAAGTTATTCAAAGTACTGTCTCACATAAAAAAGGCGTCTACACAGCATCCTTGGTTATGCAGATAAATGCTCCGGCAAACAAAGTCTATGCATTATTTACGGACTATGATGAACTGTCTCGTTTAAGTGACAATATCACGGACAGTGAACTCATCGATGAAGATCCTCCTGAATATACTGTCGTTGTTAAAACACATAATTGTGTTCTGTTTTTTTGCAAGGACTTAACACAAACGCAGCATGTGTTGGAATTGGGTGATGGTTATATTGCAGTTGAAGATATTAAAGGACAAAGTGATTTTATCTATGCTGAGAGTCACTGGCATATTTTTGCGTACAAAAAAGGAACGCGAGTCACCTTCAACAGCGAAATGAAACCGGGCTTTTGGTTACCGCCACTAATTGGTCCCTGGTACTTTAAAAAAAGTTTACTTCAAGAAACAAAAGATATGATTCAACGATTAGAAAAGTTAGCAACGAATGACAAATAAACCTTCTGCCTTTAGCCAGCGATTACTCACCTGGTATGCACAACACGGACGCCATGATCTCCCCTGGCAACAGGATCGGAGTCTTTACCGTGTTTGGGTTTCGGAAATCATGTTGCAGCAAACCCAGGTGATAACCGTCATTCCCTACTTTGAACGGTTCATGGCTCGCTTTCCCAACTCACGCACATTGGCTGATGCCAGTCAGGATGAAGTGCTGCATCTCTGGACCGGATTAGGCTATTACGCCCGTGCCCGTAATCTACATAAAGCCGCGCAAATAATTCGTGATGAGCATAATGATCAGTTCCCCGAAAAGTATGATTCTGTTCTCGCTTTACCCGGTATAGGCCCTTCAACGGCTGGGGCGATTTTAGCCCAGGCGTTGGGACAGAGGCACGTCATCCTTGATGGAAATGTGAAGCGAGTACTCACCCGACTGTATGCCATTGAAGGCTGGCCGGGGGGAAAAGTGGTAGAAAATCAACTCTGGGAACTCGCCACCACACTCACACCAAAACAACAGCTTACCGATTACACGCAAGCCATTATGGATTTAGGTGCAACCGTATGTGCGCGGAAATCAGACTGCCCAGCCTGTCCAGTGATTGATTTATGTCTCGCTCATCAGCAGGGCAATGTAAGTAATTACCCGACACCTAAAAAGCGTAAAACACTACCGGTAAAAGCAACTCAAATGCTCATCCTAACCAATAAAGAGGGTGAAGTGTTGCTACAGCAACGCCCTCCCAGCGGTATCTGGGGTGGACTCTGGAGTCTGCCGGAATACACCGAAGGCAATAAAGACAGCATTCAACAGTGGTGTGAAAAACAATTCGGACTAATCATTGAGCATTGTGAAACTCAGCCTGTTTTCCGCCACACCTTCAGTCATTTTCATCTCGATATCACCCCTGTTATCACTCAGGTAAAAAGCCCTGCAGATCATGTGATGGAAGCCGACAACAGAGTCTGGTATAACACGCAGCGACCTGAATCATTGGGGCTACCCGCCCCAGTGGTAAAAATATTAATGAGGAGTAACGAACATGGGTAAGATGGTAAATTGTGTGGTATTAAAAAAAGAAGCTGAAGGTTTAGAGAAAGCTCCTTATCCTGGTGAGCTTGGTCAACGCATTTTTGAAAATGCCAGCAAAGAAGCGTGGAGCATGTGGATGAAACAGCAAACCATGCTCATGAATGAAAATAAACTCAGTCCCATTGATCCCAAGCACCGTCAGTTTTTACTCGACGAAATGGAAAAGTTCTTTTTTGGTGAAGGCTCTACAAAAGTGGATGGATATACCCCCGAATAATATTACTGCCCTGCATTTTTTCCTATTATCCCGCACACGTAGTCCTGCATGTGCGACATATAAAATCTCACTCACCCTGATAATGTGAGATTAATTTCATCTTAAAAACTAATCACGTTAATAAAATAATAGATTTGAATATTAAGCCTTATTCTTATATGTTGGATATTCATAACTTCTATATGTATTACGTTGTCTTATAGGAAAAATCATGACAAATATAACCTCGCTACGCTCATTCTACTCAATCATGACCATAGCATTAATTATGATTATCTCTTTTCAGGTTTCAGCACAAAATCAAAAATGGTTTGAGCAACAGTTTAAGAAAAACCCGGACAAAATACTTGCCTCAATAGAAAGAAATATAGCGCTTCAAATCAATCGTAATTCCTACAAGTTGAAAGACCTTAAACACGAAATAAAAAGATCGCAACAAAAGCAGCTAAAGCTTTTAAAACTGGTTAAGACATCACACCCAAAATTTTATAAAGATAATTTAAAACGTTTAAAAGATGAAAACTGGTACAAACGTTACCTAAAGTCCAGAAAATAAAACATGATAAATAAATTATATATTGAGCCTGTTATTAACACTAATGGCAAGCCATGTTTCTGCCTGTGAAAAAGTAAAAGCCAAAAGCTGCGGACAGGTGCCTGAACTCAAGTGTACGGCAACTTATCTTAATAAATAAAATGGAGTGTTAATGGAATATAAAATCAAAATTTCTTTTGCCTTTATCGCACTTGTTTTAAGTTTTACTGTTTCAGCGAAGGAATTCATATTAAAGGAATGGATGCCACAATATGAAACAAAAACATCACGCATTCATCTGTTTAAACATGACGGAGCATGGATGAATGAGGCCTGTTTCAATGACAAAGCACATTGCCCTTATTATTCATCATCTTTACCTGAAAAGAAAAGACTTCCATCTGGATTAGCCGGCCACCCTTCTGCAGATTATTGCTCTCAATTTAACGCGCCATATGCAATATTAAATACAAAAATAAGTGGCCAGAAGTTGGAAAGTAGCGTTGGTTTTTGTTTAATTGATGACAGGAAATATATTATTCAAGCCAGTGAATTGTTTAAAAAAAGGAACTGGGGTTTACACGAGAGACGAGAGGGATGTGATGATAATAGTGATACTGTAAGTTTTAATTTCGACAATTTAAAAGTCATGATTGCATTCAAGGTTATTGCAGATTTTGCAAAGTTAAAAAAAGATATTGATCCTTCAATAGACTTTTCAACTGCTATGACTTTTCAATGTATCCCATGGCAAGAAGTAGTCCAAATTCTCGCTAATAAATACAACTTAACAATGAAAATAGAAAAAGGTGTATTGCATGTGTCTAAGTAAAAACTTACTTAAAACGAGATTAAGATCTAAAGTATTTTTCATTTAGCTAATAATCGACAACAGACAAAATAAAAGCGCTGAAAAATATTAATGGAAGAAAACTTACTCCCAACAGAACTACTAAATAAAGCCTCCATATCCACTGGGGGTGAGCATGCATGGAAAAGGCAAGACATACCAAACGTCATTGCAGCGGCGAAAGCAGTAGGTTTGGCTAACCTTGGTGGTCAGGTTCAATATCAAGGTTCATTTGGCACAATGGAATCTTACTGGCTTGATTTTGGTTCATCTGAAAAGGAACTTCTTGAGAGCTGGCAACACTATGTTAAGCGCTCAGCAGATGAAACGTTAGATGGCTTTACACTGCTTTGTGATAAAACTGATTTTGATAAAGATCTCACAGAAAAATGGTCTCATGTATCAGAGGTAAAAAAAAGAAACATAACCGCAAGTGAACATCTTTGGTTTATTTTATATTTTGCTGAAGAAGAAGGTTAAAATATGGATCATGATGAAAACTTGAAACTGCTTAAAGAATTAGTGGGTAAAGACTGCGAGAGAACACTGGCCTGCAACTCACTAAAAATACATTTTGGCTGTGATTTTTATGAACGTGGTACATCTTATATCTGGATTGACCCACCATGGGTATTTGTAAAAACAGATGAAATCATAACAAGCTCTCTCGATTACCCTGATGAGGAAAAACAATTTAAGACATGGGGAAGCCTTTTAAATCCCTTAAACAAAACTCAGCTACTTTCATATGACTATTTAGATGAAGGTATTTTAAAATTACACTTTAGTGAAAACTATAGTCTGCTCGTACCCTATTTTCCTGAAAAAGAAGATTATGAACATTGGTATGTAAATAAAAAATTGTCCGAGAAATAATTATGTCTGAATCTAAATACCCGTTAATTTTTTTATTCTATCTTGCTTTTATTATTATGGGCGGCAATGCCACAGCCTCTGAGATTAACACTTCAGTCATTGAAAAAAATCAGGAGCACTTTGATACAGCAAATCGTTTTGCGCTATACAGTTTGAGCCTGCGACAATTAAAAAGCTCAAGTTGTACTAATGAAGTCAATATTGTGGATCATGCAGAAGAGGATTTAACGTTAATACGAAGCACATTTAATGAAGAAGAAAATATCTATTTCTCTGAGGATGTCATTGCGATTGAACAACTCGAACATGAAGAGATTGAGCAGGATATTGCCAGAAGCATAAAAATAACAGGGAATTTAGATAGCGCCTGCCAAAAACTGGAAAATTTATAT
>JAUVGM010000168.1 GCA_030593785.1 Gammaproteobacteria bacterium
CACTGTATTATTTCCTAATAAAAATTTAAATGAAGCTCGTATGTTTTGCAATGAATTATGTAAAAGTGTTGAAAACAGCCCGTTTATGCTGCGAAATAAAAAAAGGCCTAAAACCAAACAAGACGCATCAAATAAAAAACAACGTGATGCGATCCCGTTAACAATCACCATTAGTATTGGCGTAGCCGAACGTTCACAAGAACTTGCAACGGCTGAAGAAGTTATTAAACAAGCTGACAAAGCACTGTATAAAGCAAAGAAAAATGGCCGTAATCAAGTGGCCATTTAGTATTATCCTTCTAAACTACGGCTCGTAATTTCATATACATCTTTTGACAAGCCTTTATGCCCTACGATACGTTCAAGTTGTGTTTTCATCAGTCCCTGTCGTTTTTCATCATAACGGCGCCAACGACTCATACTCTGTATTAAACGCGCAGCAATCTGTGGATTCATTGAATCTAAGGCTAAGACCTGATCAGCTAAAAATTTATAACCAGAACCATCTGCGGCATGAAAATGGGCAATATTTCCAGCACAGAAGCGACCAATGAGTGAACGCACTTTATTTGGATTGGTTAAGGTAAAGGCTTCATGCTGCATTAGATTCTTCACTTTTTCTAAAATATCCGGCAAATCAGAAGCAGCCTGAATAGCAAACCATTTTTCTACAACCTGGGCATCATGTTTCCATTTATCATAAAATGAATCGAGAGCTTGTTGGCGTGAAGCATTATCATAATGAGATAATATGCTTAATGCAGACAATACCTCGGTCATGTTATTGGCCGCTTCTATCGTAGTCATGCATGAGTTAATAGTTTCATCTTCTTGCAAACACATTAAGTACGATAAACAAATATGGTTTAAATCTCGCCTTGCCATCTCATCAGCATCAAACAGATACTCAGCATTACTTTGACCTTGCTGGTATATATTTTCAAGTTCATCTTTTAATGCTTTTGCCAATTCATTACGCATAAAGGTGCGCGCCTGATGAATTGCATCCACATCCACCACATCACATTGATCTGCCAGGTAACTTTCTGAAGGTAATGTGAGTGCTTGCGCAATTAAGGCCTTATCTAAATCAGGATGAAGTAACGTATTTCTAAAGGCATTAATGACATTATCTTCAATAGATAGAGATTTATTATTTTTAATATTTTCTACTAAACCAAGCAACGTATTCATTGCCAGTGACTGCCCTGCTTCCCAACGATTAAATTCGTCGCTGTCATGAGCAAAAAGAAAAGCTAAATCATCATTTGATTGTTGTACCGCAATCTTAACCGGTGAGGTAAAACCACGATTTAATGACAGCATGGGTTTGTCATTAATATTCAAGAAGGTAAAGGTTTCTATTTCCTTTTTTACTTCTAATGTTTTGATGGTTGAGGCCGATGTAGAAGTATCTCCTTCCTGCTCTAAAAGAAGATCCACCCCTTCTTTATTTAACAATCCAACTTGCAGAGGAATATGAAAAGGTTTTTTATTTATTTGTCCCGATGTATCGGGGCAAGATTGTTTTATTTTCAGTTTGAATGTTTTTTCTTTTTCATTAAACGTTGTTTTTACATCAAGCACAGGCGTACCCGCTTGCGAGTACCAATGTTGAAATAAAGATAAATCAATATCATTGGCATCTTCCATAGATGCCACAAAATCTTCCGTTGTCACCGCCTGTCCATCATGTCTTTCAAAATATAAATCCGTACCTTTACGAAAGCCTTCATCGCCAATAAGGTTGCGTATCATACGCACCACTTCAGCACCTTTGTTATATACCGTTACCGTGTAGAAATTACTTATTTCAATATAATGATCGGGACGAATTGGATGCGCCATGGGTCCTGCATCCTGTGCAAACTGATGAGTACGTAATACATTTACATCATCAATACGTTTTACCGCACGTGAATTCAAGTCCGCTGAAAATTCCTGATCACGAAATACGGTAAAACCTTCTTTTAAACTGAGTTGAAACCAGTCACGACAAGTTACTCGATTACCCGACCAGTTATGAAAATATTCATGCGCAATAATACTTTGAATATTGTAATAATCTGCATCTGTTGCCGTATCAGGACTGGCCAAAACGCAAGATGCATTAAATACATTCAGGCCTTTATTTTCCATTGCGCCCATATTGAAATCATTTACCGCAACAATCATGTAAATATCAAGATCATATTCACGACCATAGGTATCTTCATCCCATTTCATTGCTTGTTTCAACGAAATTAAAGCGTGACCACATTTATGACTGTTTTCATGCTCAACAAAAATTTGTAATAAAACCTCCCGCCCTGACATAGTGGTATAAGTATCCTCTTTACAAAAAAGATCACCCGCAACTAAAGCAAATAAATAGCTCGGTTTTAAACTTGGATCTTGCCACTTAGCCCAATGACGACCATCTTCATGCTCGCCCTTATCAATTAAATTACCGTTGGATAATAAAACAGGGTATTTCTTTTTATCACCTATTAAAGTCACTTCATAACGAGACATCACATCAGGACGATCAGGAAAATAGGTAATACGACGAAAACCTTGTGCTTCACATTGGGTACAAAACATATCACTCGAAAGATACAAGCCTTCCAGGGCTTTATTGCCTTGCGGATCAATGCGCGTTTGAATTTCAAGCTCACATGTATCAGGAACATCAGCCAGAGTGAGTGTTTCCTCATCACAGCTATAATCTTTGTCAGATAATGTTTTACCATCTATTTTTACTGAGAGCAGTTCAAGACTTTGTCCATCCAAAACCAATGACTTATCCGATTGAGTATTTTCTGGATTTAAACTTACTTTTAATTTAGAAGTTACAATTGTTTGCATTTCATGCAAATCAAAATGTAACTTAACATAATCAATCAAGTACACCGGCGGAAGATAATTTTTAAGAAAAATCGTACTGGGTGCAGCATCAATGTTTTTAATATCAACCATTTAGAGTAAGCCTTTTAAAATAAATATAAGTTGGGGTCTGTGGGTTTCCTGAAAAATCAAACACATCATGTAAGTCCTATAAAATAAGTGGTTTTTAACGCTGACGTGGAGACCTAATTGGTATGATATATTATAGAAAAACAGGCCGTCTTAGAAGACATCCTATCTACAAATTAAACTTATTAAACCATAAAGACGATTTCAAACATTCGAAAATGAACCCTGCTTATGAATACAAATAACAATTCCAAACTCATTCAGATATTAGTTGTATTCATGGGCGTCCTTTTATCCAGCTTGAGTAGCTGGTTTCTTTATGATGTAGAAGAGAAGGTGATAATTAGCGAATTTCAAAAGAATGTCGATGAGCGTGCATCCTCATTATATCGTGAAGTAGCAATCAATTTTGAAACCCTGAGATCTCTGGCCATATTATTCAACGGAGAGTCTGTTCCAAAATTAAAACAATTCAGCCTTGAGGCCAAAAAGATTTTAACTCGTCATCCTGATATCCAGGCACTTGAATGGATACCGCGTGTTGCTCATTCGCAAAGGGCGATATATGAATCTAAACAACGACTGGAATTCCCTGAGTTTGAAATCACGGAACAAAAAAAACAAGGGCATATGGCTACCGCAGAAAAAAGAGAGGAGTATTTCCCGGTATATTATGTTGAGCCATTAATAGGTAATGAGGTGGCTTTTGGCTTTGACCTTTCATCCAACCCTACCCGGCTTAAGGCACTGGAACAATCGAGGGATACCGCCACACCTCAGGCAACGGCCAGTATTACGCTTGTTCAGGAACGCGCAAAACAAAAAGGTTTTCTGGCCTTCCTACCGATATATAAAGGAATTCCATCAACAGTAAATAAACGCAGGGAAAACTTGAAGGGATTTGTTCTTGGTGTTTATCGGATTGGTGATATTTTTACCCGCTCCGCCTTAAGTGATGAGCATCTGGGCATTGAAATGAAACTTGTTGACGAGACCTTATCCTCCGCTCACGACATCCTCCATACTAATAAATCGCGAACCGTGTTTACTGGCCATAAAAGTATTACTTACAGGAAAGAACTGCCTGAAATTTGGGGACGAAAATGGAGCCTGGTTGCATCTCCCACATTAAGTTACATTGCTGTCAGGAGAAACATCCTGCCACAAGCAATTTTTATAACGGGTATCGTTTTCACCTTCCTTATTGTTTTCTATATTCACATAATTACAAAACGTGCGAACATTATTCAAAGAATCGTCACAGAAAAAACGAGTGCGTTAAATGAGGCTAACAAAAAGCTAAAAAAACTTTCACGCATTGATGGTCTGACAGGACTAGCCAATAGAAGATTTATGGATGAATTTCTTGATAAAGAATGGCTAAGTGCGATCCGAAACAAAACATCTATAAGCTTTATTCTCATAGATATTGATTTCTTTAAATTATACAACGACAATTATGGTCACCCTGAAGGTGATGAATGTTTAAGAAAGGTTGCCGCAAAACTCAAAGATCAGGTTAACCGCCCGGGTGATCTGGTTGCCAGATACGGCGGGGAGGAGTTTGCACTTGTGCTTACCGATACAGAAAATGCAGAGTATGTAGCAAATAACTGTCGACAGTCCATTGAGGAATTACAGCTCCCCCACAAATACTCAGAAGCTGCAGATGTCGTAACAATTAGTGTTGGTCTTTACACCGTTGTTCCTGCAAAAGGAACCGACCCGAGCTCGATTATTGAAACTGCCGATAAAGCACTTTATAAAGCTAAAGAGTCAGGTAGAAACAGAGTAGAGAAAATCATACCCCAATCAGAAAGTACAACGTAATGGAGTTTGAATGACACTTGTCAAATTAATAAAATATAAAAAAACTGTCATTCCGGCTGTCTATGCCGTAATAACGACCTGACATTATTTGATACCTGCTTTATTGCAAGAATGCCTATAATGATGCCATGGAACAAAAACGTAAAACTTTCCTAATAGCTACTTTATTTTTCGCGCTCGGTGAATTTTTAATTTACCGAAGCGCTGATTAATTTCATCGGTAATCTCGTCCAGATCATCATATTTACTTTCTTCAGAGAACAAATCCCCTTGATGTGTTGTTTCATCTGAAAAACCCGAGACACCAACACCGAGCAAACGAACAGCAACATGACCCGGTGGTAAAGCCTCATTAAATAAATATTTAACCGCCTGCCAAATTTTTTCTGTTTGATTGGTACTTTCTGACAATGTTTTAGAGCGAACAATCGTCGTAAAATCATGAAAACGAATTTTAATGTTTACCGTTTTACCCTTACGATCTTTTTCTCGCAATCTTGCCGCTACCTGCTCGGCTAAATGAGACAAATAAGCAGTGAGCGTTTCTTTGTTACTGATATCTTCTAAAAAGGTATTCTCATTAGAAATTGATTTCGCCCTGACATCCGAAATAACTTCACGTTTATCCAAACCATTGGCTAAACGATAAATATGATCGCCCTGTTTACCAAAACGATCAATCAGCCAACGAGGCGACTGTAACCGTAAATCTTTAATCGTCGTAATACCGTAATTATGTAATTGCTGTTCGGTTTTTTTCCCCACTCCCCAGATACGCTTTACGGCTAATGGATCAAGAAAAGCCTGCATGTCTTTTTCTTCAACCACAACAAAACCATCGGGCTTATCAAAATCCGACGCAATCTTGGCAACAAATTTATTCGGTGCAACTCCCGCTGAAATAACTAACTGCAATTCCTTTTTAACATCATGTTTAATTCTTTTCGCAATCTCTGTTGCTGAACCAAATAACTTCAAACTACCTTTTACATCCAAAAAAGCTTCATCCAATGACAAGGGTTCAATCTCAGGAGTATAACGATTAAATATTTCGTGGATTTGTTTTGAGACAGAAACATAAAGCGGCATATTCCCCGGT
>JAUVGM010000005.1 GCA_030593785.1 Gammaproteobacteria bacterium
ACATACTGATGAACTAACATTCTTTGCAGACCAGCAGTATTTATCAAAATGCTGTCATATTTTTTTGATGAAATAGCGGCCGATGAAAACATATATGAAACAATAAGCAGAAGTAAAAAACTTGATAATAGAACAGCAAAACGTAAATTAAGATCACGTTTAAGGTTTTTAGTACTCGTATTTGACTGAAAAAATCGCATTAACGAATTACCCTATATCCAGCATCATGTGCTTTTTTATTCATTCTACGAATACCATCATAGTTACTATCATCTACAATAATAAATCTATCAACCAATGCTTTTTCAAGAATAATCTTACCTTCTGCATCATTTTTCATCCCAATTAATACATCACGTATTTTTTTTCTCAGGGTTAAGGGTGTTTTCGTTGACACAACAATAGGGGGAATTCCAGCTGGACCGAGTATTTTAATTACTTTTGTCTGATTAGCAAACTCAGGATTGTTTAACATATCATAATCATATACCAGGGAGTCCACAGCGCTAACATCCGCCTTTCCCGATGCCACCAGGCGTATAGATTCTTCATGCGATCCGGAGCGAGTGACTTTACTAAAGAAACCTGTTGTTTCACCTATATCAACAAGATGAGCTCTTGGCATGTTATATCCAGAATTTGAAATCTCATCTGTAAAAACGAAATGACTACGTTTTAAATCACGAAAGTTATTAAATTTACTGTCTTTGCGTACAATAATATAAGAATAATATATAGGTTTATCCTTATATTTTGGATTCTTCATAACTGGAGCAAGCAAAAGTTCAACGCTTGGTTGTGGAATATCTTTCTTCATCGTATAAGGAAGACCACAAATAAAACCAACATCAACCATCCCCATATCAAGCATTGTATTAATAGTCTCATAGGAAAAACCAGAAACAAATTCGACCTTATGTCCTAATTTATTTCCTAAATAAAGAAAAATATCATTGTAAACATCTAAACCAGCATCCGATACAAAAGCGGCTGACATGACTATACGTATCGGATTTTCTACCTTTGCTTTATTTTCTGTTGCTAACAGCAGTGATGAATAAAACAATAAAGAAGAAAAAAATAATAGCGCAAGGTGTTTCTGGATTATTCGAACCAGATTAATATTTAACATGATATTTTTATTCATATAGAACCCAATCATTACAAATATTTAATATTGTTTTTCCGAAAGCTTGCTTTCAACAGTTTCCAATAGTTCTTTCACATTTACAGGTTTAGTTATATATCCATTAAACCCGGCTTCTTCACCTTTTTTAAGATCTTTTGGCATTGCATTTGCACTTATAGCAATAACAGGAATATCTTTTGAAACATCTTTACTCCTTAAGTGCTTAAGAACTTCATAACCATCCATTCCTGGTAAATTAATATCAAGTAATATTAAGTCTGGTAAATGTTCCATTGCTAACTCCAAACCTAGTAAAGGTTCCGGTGCACTCCACATATGAAGGTTTGGTATGGATTGTAAAATTTGTTCTACTAGGCGTAAGTTTGCAGGGTTATCTTCTATATACAGAACTGATTTCTCATGTTCTAGTTTGCTCATTTCATTCTCCATTGAACTCAATATATCCGATGAGTTATTTTCATTAATCTGTATATCCTGCCTTAAAGGTAATTCAACCCAAAATGTACTACCTGCACCTACTTCACTTTCTACACCAATACGTCCACCCATGAGTTCAACTATTTTTTTAGTTATAACAAGGCCTATTCCTGTTCCTTCAATTTCTGTCTGTTCAAGTCCCAGTCGATTAAATGCTTTAAATAAATGCTGTTGCTGCTCTTTGTCTAAACCATTTCCTGTATCGGTGACGCTAAAACGAAAGAAATTGTCACTTATATTCTCACAAGCAAGCGTTATTTTTCCTCGCTCGTTGTTATACTTAACGGCATTACTCAATAAATTTAATACTATTTGTTTAAAGCGTGTTTCATCTAACCATGCTGAATCTTTTTGTTTTGAAAGTTCTTCTAAACTAATTTTGTTACCATCTTTAACTAGCTGAATTTCAATGCCTCGTTTTTGAGCTAATGGTAAAATCAACTGCAGCGATTCATTAATAACTTTAGCTAAAATAACTTTATTAATAGAAAGTTCGATATGTCCAGATTCTATTTTTGACAGATCTAACACTTCATTTATCAAACTCATGAGATGTTTACCCGCTATCATTATTTCGTCTACATTCTTACCCTGAGTGTCGGTTAAAGGCTGCGCTTTTGTCATTTTTAAGAGTTGGCTAAATCCCATAATGGCATTCATGGGTGTACGTAATTCATGACTCATACTTGAAAGGAATTGTGATTTTGCGAGATTGGCATGTTCAGCTTCTTCTTTTGCTCCCATCAATGCCTGCTGATTCTGCTCTCGCTCTACGGCAATGGCAGCGAATTGAGCAAGTTCAACCATTAAGCTTAGATCTGAACCAGATGTATCTTTAGGTTGTGGAAAATAGATTGCAAAAGTTCCCAAGATAACATTGGATGAAGATAAAAAGGGTTCTGACCAGCATGCTTTCAATCCCGCTTTTTCCGTGATCTCACGAAATTTAGTCCAATTAGGATGAGTATCAATGTCATTGGCAATTACACACATGCCACTAAAAGCAGCCTCACCGCATGAACCAACTCCCATTCCTATTTCAAGACCTTTAATTGCTTCGTTGTAAAAATCTGGCAAGCTCGGAGCAATACAATGATCTAAATTTTTTCCTGATTCACCTAATAATAATATTGAACATTTAGATTGAGGTAACATCATTTCGGCATGTAATATAACTTGTTGCAAAATTTCTTCGAGAGGTTTCCCTTTCACTATCATTTCAAGGATATTATTATTGCCCTTCTGCCTAATATCAGCTTCTTTTAGTGCAGTAATATCCTGCACTACACCCAACATGTGTTGTGGTTCACCAACTCTATTACGAACAACATCACCACTTTCATGAAGCCAATGTATGCTGCCATCAGGCCAAACAACACGGTGCTCAATATCGTAGACATCACCTTTTTCTACACAGTTCGCTATCGCCTCAGTCAGCATTTTTCTATCTTCAGGGTGTATTCCTGCTAAGAAATTGTCATAGGATGTTTCGGTAATTTCCTTTTCATAACCAAAAAGCGGCCAAATACGATCAGACCAAAATAAATTACCTGTTTTTATATCCCAGTCCCAGGTACCAATATTTGCAAACTCCTGACTCCGTTTTAGTCGCTGTTCACTTACTCTTATATCCGTGACGTCTGTACGAATAGAAACGTACTTATAGGGCTTACCTTTTTCGTCAATAAAGGGGACGATGGTAGACTCTACCCAGTACTCACTACCATCTTTGGCTAAATTACATATAACATCATGCCATATATTGCCACTGGAAATTGTATTCCATAGTTCTTTATAAAATGATTCATCATGATGATGAATTGATTTTAACATTCTATGATTATTACCGAGTAACTCTTCACGAGAATAGCCGCTTATTTCACACAACTTGTCATTCACATGAATAATACGACCTGCAACATCAGTTGAACTGACGATGGCATGTTCATCTAATGCAACAAGTTGATATTTATTTTCTTGTAATGAGTTTTTTAAATCTCGATTAAGCTTTACATTTTTACGAGCTCGTTTAACAGTAGCACACATTGTTGCAACAAGTTTATTCGCGTTAACAGGCTTTACCAGGAAATCATCAGCACCTAACGACATCGCTTCTAATTGATTATTAATATCCTGTTCAGCTGATAAAAAGACGATGGGGATTAATTCCCAACGATCATCCTGCCTAATCATATGTACCAATTCTGCACCTGAACAATCTGGCATATACATATCTACTGCAATAACATCTGGCTGAAAAGACTCTATAAGATCAAAAGCTTTAAGTGGATTTGAAACTGCTTTTACTATTAAATCAGGTTCAGACAATATAGATGCATAACATTCCAGCAAGGGAACATCATTATCAATAATTAAAACTCGATATGGTAAGTGCTCTACCTGTGAAACCAGACCTTTTATGGTATGAACAATTTTATTCATTGTTACAGGCTTGCAAAAATAACGATCTGCATTTGCTCGTGCAGCAATGAGTCTTGAGTCTGCTTCACTTGAACTTGAAATATAAATAATTGGCGCACATGGCTTAATATTGTTTTTTAAAGTAGCAACAATATTAATTCCTGCAATATCATTATCAACAAAACCCTCATCTACAATAATAACTGCAGGGCTTTCTACTTCACATGCCGCTTCTATCACACTTATTTTATGAAAGTGCTTAACATCACAATAATTTTTATCCAGATTAACCATTAACTCTGTTGCAAACAATTCATCGTCCAACAAAGTGTATACAAGATTATTTCCAATATTCTTCTTTGGCTTTTTTAATTTTATTACAGGCGTGCCAGAACATGCCCATTTTTCTGATACTATCTTTAGTTTTTCAAACCATCCATTCAGTTTTTCTTTATTTTCATCAAGAAAAGGGGCTGGATAATTTTCACTTAATAAAGATTTGAATTCTAAATCTAATTTTCGAGCTATAAAACTGACTTCCTCTGCTCCATAAGTACCACCTGCATCTGCCAGGCGTAAAAGGTCATGCTGTAGTTGTTTTAAAATATCTTTATTATAATTTTTAGTTACTGAACCCCAAAGATCTTCAATCAATGAAATTCTGGTCATTAGCTCTTCTTTAAACTCGGCTTGCAAAATGCCAAATTTATTTTCAAAACCTGATTCTTTTAATAAATCCACAATTTACACCCTACAAATCATTGTTTTTTTAACACCTATCTTTAAACAACAGTTACATCTATCTGTTTTCGTACTACTGCTTCTAATTTATCAAATGGCAATGGCTTACTAAACACAATGACATCTTCAGGAAGTCCGCCGCGTATCCTGATTTCATCATCTGTTAAAGCACTCACCACAATAATCAAAGCATTTTTTAAATCAGAATTTTCTTTAATGGCTTTAATCATTTCAAAGCCATTCATATTTGGCATTAATAAATCTGTAATAATAATATCAGGTGATATCTTCCCCACTGCGAGCAATCCAGAATATCCATCCTTATTAATATAAAAATTTGCATTTATATCCCAAAGAGAAAATTGCTGTTCATATATCTTCAGTTCTTGCTCATTATCTTCAACGACAACAATGGACAACTTTTTATCCTGTGGATTTTCGTTCAAAACGATTTGCTGCTTATGCAACATCTTTTCTACTGAATATTTTTCAATTCGGCGATGTCCACCTACTGTGGTCCAGGCTCGTAACAGGCCGTTATCAGTCCAGGACTGGATGGTGCTGACAGCAACATTTAGAAGTTTTGCCACTTCACGGGTCGAAAGGTAGTCTTTATCTTTTTTTTGCATAATAATTGCTTCATTATCAAAGTGCTCGGCCATGGAAATAGAATGGCCGCTTCCCTATTGATATTCTTGCCTGGTAATCAATTTCATTATATTCATCAATATCGGCATATTATTTTGACACTTTAGTAAATTAATCAGTATTAATACATAAGTGAAGGGAGGGAGTAAGAGAGATAGAATTAACATTTGTTAACCATTGCTCATTTTAGAAATTTACATAAAAAACCATGCTGCGAGCATGGTTTTAAAGTGTAATGTTACGGGGATTAGTCTGATTTGTTACTTTTTTTTAAATTCTCATCAATAGCAATGAGAAAAGCACCAATATCAATAGGTTTGGTGATGTAATCATCAAATCCTGCTTCTATGCCTTTTTCAATATCCTTTGGCATTGCATTTGCGCTAATAGCGACAACTGAGGTATCACGAGTGCCTTCATGTTGCCTTAAAATTTTCAGCACTTCATAGCCATCCATTCCTGGTAAGTTTATATCCAGCAAAATTAAATCAGGTTGGTGTTCTGCTGCAAGCTCAAGTCCTAATTTTGGTTCATGTGCACTCCACATATGAATATTTGGCAAACGACCTAATAATTGGGTTACAAGTCGAAGATTTGCCGGGTTGTCTTCAATGTAAAGTACGGTGCGTGCTTCTTCGAGATCAATTTTAACTTCAGAAGGCATGTCAACGTCATCATTATCAAATGTATCTGTGCCACAGGGTAATTCAAACCAGAAAGTACTTCCTGCATCAGTGTTACATTCAAACCCGATTCTTCCGCCCATTAACTCAACGATATTTTTTGTGATAACTAAGCCAATTCCGGTTCCTTCAATTTCAGTGTGCTCAGCACCTAATCGATTAAACGCAGTGAATAATTGTTCGGATTGTTCCTGAGATAAACCCTTCCCGGTATCCGAAATGCTTATACGTAAATTTTGATTTTCTGATTTACCACACGAAATCGTAATTTTTCCATTATCAACATTATATTTTACGGCATTACTCAACAAATTAATGATCACTTGTTTCATGCGGGTATGATCAGCACGAACAATATTTTGATCTTTTGATAACTCACTTACACTAATCTCTGTGTCACCACGAAGTAATTTAATAGAAATCCCACGCTTTTCTGCCAACGGTAAAATGAGCTGCAATGATTCAGTAATCACACTTCCCGCTTGAACATCCTCTATTGATAAATCAATACGTCCTGCTTCTATTTTTGCAAGATCTAATACTTCATTTATCAATTCCAATAAATGATCGCTGGCTTTTAAAATTTCAGTAACATTTTCTTGTTGACTCGCAGTAAGAGGATTTTCAACTTCCATTCCTAATAACTGACCAAACCCCATTATCGCATTCATGGGTGTTCTTAATTCATGACTCATGCTGGAAAGGAATTCGGACTTGGCACGATTAGCTGTTTCAGCTTCTTCACGTGATTCAATTAATGCATGTTCATTTTCTTTTCGTTTTGTTATATCGCTGTGTATACCGATCATACGTACCGCATTATTTTCTGCATCACGGTCTACAACTGTACCCCGGCATAATATCCATTTATAACTATCGTCTTTGCATCGAAGTCGTAACTCTACTATATAATTAGGAATTTTTTGTTCGAGGTATTTCTGAAGAGTCTTCTGTACATTTGGTAAGTCATCCGGATGAACACTATTAACCCATGTATCCACATGATTCTCTAATTCATTTTCCACGTAACCTAACATTTCCATATACGTTTTTGAGAACTGCATAACATTAGTTTGCATATCCCAATCCCAAACACCATCACCTGCACCTTCGACGGCGAATTCAAAACGCTCCTCGACTTCCCGTTGCTTAGCTTCGGCTGTCACCCGCTCGGTTATATCCTGCACAGTACCTGACATTCTTAATAATTGACCATCAATATCAGTTTCTGCTTTTGCAAGCTCATGCACATAATTTATCGTGCCGTCTGGTAAGACTATACGATGCTCTACATCATGCAGACCCGTTTGTTCTGCACGTTTTTCACTTTCAAGTACTCTTTCCAGATCATCAGGATGAATTGCTGCATGAAAAGCCTTAACGCTTGGTGCGAAACTACCCGGCTCATAACCAAAAAGTCGGTATATCTCATCAGACCAATTCAACTCCCCAGTGATTATGTCAGCTTGCCAGTTACCAATACGTGCCAGAGTTTGAGCATCACGTAGTTGTAGTTCACTATCGATTAAAGCCAGTTCAGCGCGCTTGCGAGTATCAATATCCCGCACCACACCTAACATATGTAATGCTTCACCATTCTCACTCCGTATTACGTCACCACTTTCATGTACCCAATGCACACTGTGATCAGGCCATAGCACACGATGTTCAATATTATAGCTGTCGCCAGATTTAACGCATTTATCTACTGCCATCATTACCTTTTGCCGGTCTTCAGGGTGTACAGCGATAAGAAAATTATCATAGCTAGTTTTGGTTTCTGACTTTTTATAACCAAATAAAGGCCAGATTCGTTCAGACCAATACAAGTCCCCGGTTTTTATATTCCAATCCCAGGTACCAATATTGGCAAATGTTTGGCTACGCTCAAGACGTTCCTCACTTGCCCTAAGTCTCGTAATATCAGTCCGGGCAGATACATATTTATAAGGGATCCCCTTCTCATCAAGGAAAGGGACGATAGTAGATTCTACCCAGTATTCATCACCATTTTTATTGAGATTGCATATCGTTCCATGCCATACAGAACCGCTTAAAATAGTGTTCCACATTTCCTCAAAAAAACTATCGGGTTGTCGGCCTGACTTAAGTAAGCGGTGATTCTGTCCTAATAATTCTTCTCGGCCATAACCACTAATTTCACAGAATTTATCATTAACACTCATTATTTTGCCAGAAACATCTGCTGTGCTTACGATATCATGCTGGTTAGATGTAATAAGTTGAAACTCACTTTCGCGCAATGCCAGTTCTAAATCTTTGTTAAGCCGGTTACTCCAACGCGATCTTTTAGCTTTTGCAGTAACCGCAGCCACCAAATGTTCGGGGCTCACTGGTTTAACCATAAAGTTTTCAGCGCCAAAATTTATTGCTTCAATTTGAGCCCCAAGATTCGATTCTGTTGATAAATACATAATAGGGGTCAATGCCCAGCTATCATCCTGACGAATAACCTGTGCGACCTCGGGGCCTGAACATTCAGGCATATGAACATCAAGCACGATCACGTCAGGTTTAAATTCTTCCAGTGTTTTTAGACTTTCCAAAGAACGTGATAATGTTTTAACTTCCATACCTACGCCACGAAGTACCGTTTCGTAATATGAAAGTAAACTTTCATCATCATCAACAAGTAATACCCTGAAAGGTTTAGCTACTGTTCGTTCAATTAATCCATCCAGTGTCAGAATAAGTTTATTTATATCTATAGGTTTACATAAATAACGTAATGCACCCGCTCGTGCTGCAGCCAAACGAGCTTCCATATCATTACGCACCGAGATAAAAATTACCGGCGGACACTTATCCACCTTGCATTTGATTTGAGAAATAACCTCTGCACCAGCAACACTTCCTTCTCTGAATACAACGTCCATAATTACTGCTGAAGGTATTTCTTTATCAAAGGCTTTTTCAAAGTCTTTAATATTAGAAAAATGCTCAACTCTAAAATTAGCCTCTTCAAGTTTTACAACGAGATCAGCTGCTAAAAATTTATCATCCTCGGCTAGATAAATTAAATTACTACCTCGTTTTTCTTTTTCATCTTCTGGTTTAATAAAAGGAATTTCAGACGGTGACCATCTATCAGCGACACCTTTAAGTTCTTTCATAAGAGCTGTAATTTGTTTTTTATTTTTCTCAGGAATTGAGGTTGACTGACTTTGGTTGTCTTCACTTAAAAAAGACTTAAACTCTTGTTCTACTTCACGCGATACAGAACTAACTGCCATGGCTCCAAAAGTACCAGCAGATCCCACCAGGGTATGAGCCATACGATAGCAATCTTCAATAGCCGAACTGGTTCCGCTATCACTTAATATAGAAGCCCAGCCTTTCTCAAGCTCTGTTATTTTTCCCGGAAGGGATTGTTTAAATGCTAGCTGAAGTGCAGCTAATTGTTTTTTTACATCTGATTGGCGAGGGGTGACCATAAACTGCTCTCTTAAGCCTTAATATTGGATAATTGAGTTTTTTAATCTCTAGGTATTATCCCTAATATTATCGACAGTGATAATGATTTCTTGAGCTTTTCGTACAAATAAACCGCTTTAAAGGAAGAATACTACTTTAGAAATACATCTGGAATTTAAATTGGGAATAAATACCTGATTAGTGCTTACAGGATAGTAAGTAATAGTTAAATTTATTCAATCTTTAACCTATTCCCCCTCATCCAGTAACATACGTATTGCTATTAATAATTCTTTTGAAGAAATAGGTTTATGTAAACTATTATTACCCAAGGATTCATTGGTTAAGCCTGATTGATTTTCACCACTAAACCCACTCACGATTTGAATTTTCACCTCTGGATATAACCTTTCAACTTCTGCCACGAGCTGATAACCATCCATTTCAGGCATAATGACATCTGTTATCATTAAATCAACAGTATGATTCTTAAGTACTTCCAGTGCTTCTTTCGCACTTCCTGCACATAAAACTGTATAACCATAAGTAGTGAGAATGATTTCAGAATGTTCTAATAATGCTTCTTCATCATCGACAAGTAAGATAGTTTCATCACCTGAAGGGGATTCATCCATCTCATTTGTTTTTTCATCTGACGTTCTCAATTTATTTGTATCTTCATCCTCACTAGTCAATCGAGGAATATACATATCTATACACGTTCCTTTATCTAACTCAGAAGAAACATAGATTTTTCCTCCAGACTGTTCGACAAAACCATAAACCTGACTTAATCCCAATCCTGTTCCAAAAGTTCCTTTGGTGGTAAAAAAGGGATCAAAGATTTTATTTTGAACATCCTGACTCATACCCACACCAGTATCGCAAATTCTTAGCAATACGTAATCACCTGGAGTCATATCAATTAATTGATTATCATTTTTTGATAATGTCAATGTGCTCGTACGAAGAGCCAGCTCTCCTCCGTCAGGCATTGCATGCATGGAATTAATACAAATATTTAAAATGGCACTTTCTGTTCGAGGCCTATCCAACTTAACCAATAAAAGGTTATCTTCTAATTCCAATGAAAGTTTTATACGTGGTGTTAGTGTTTTCTCTAACATATTTTGCATTCCAGAGATTAAATTATTCATATCTATATCTACTTCAACGGAAGGTGCTTTACGAGAATATTCAAGCAATTGTGATGTAAGTTTTTTTGCTCGTTCTCCTGCAACTATAATCTCATCACAATATTGATTTTGCTCAGCAGACTGGTTTTTTAAACTCAACTTTAGTAATTCTGAAAAGCCAAGAATAACCCCAAGCATATTATTAAAATCATGGGCAATCCCTCCGGTAAGTTTACCAATAGCATCCATTTTCTCTGTTTGACGTAACTTCTCTTCATTTTTTTTTCGTTTGGTTATGTCATCAATTAAAGAAGTAATACCAATGATATTGCCATTATCATCCACCAGGGGAGTGTTATACCACTCACACAAAATAATTTGACCATCTTTGGTGATGTTTTCATTGATACTGTGCGTGCCATCATTATGCGCTATAAGGTCTTGCCAGATTTTATTTACCATCTTTTCTGCGTCTTGAGAAAATATTTTATCTGTTATATGAAGACCAATAACTTCATCTTTAGAATAACCAAAAATGTGTTCAGCGGCGGGATTCCAATCCAGGAGTTCAAAACCTACGTTCCATTCAATAACAGCCAGTGGTGAATGTTCACGATGTAACATCAAGCGCTGATGAGATAAGCGCAATACTTCATGTGTCACTTTTAAACTTTGACTCATCTCTGCAAAAGAGGTGGCCAGTGTCCCTATTTCATCATTTTGATGAATATCAATATCAACATCTAGCTCACCATTTTTTATTTTTATCACCGCCTGACTTAAAGCATCAAGTGGCTGCATTATCAAAAACCGTAATGATGCCAGAACAAAAATAACAGCAACAATAGTGGCAAGTATGGTGATAAGAAAAACCGTTTTACCTAATTCATAACTATCATTAATCAAATCATTTTCAGGAAGAACCCCTACAAGTCTTATGTCAGAAACAAGGTCATGCCTGAAAGCAAACATTAAGTTATTTTTTATTTCTATACTTGAATATTGTTTACCTTTATCGAGTTTAATATCATCTACGAACAGGCCAGACAATATTTCAACTTCTTCATCGGTACATTTTTCAGGTATTAATATTGGTTTTCCTTCTGAATTAATTACTGCTAAAAAACCAGATTCACCTATACTGTTTTTATTAATGTCACGTTTTAAATTTTCCAGGCTTAACAACACAGCAAGGTAACCACGTAACTTAGGCTTCGAACCATAGGCATCTACAGCTGCATTACGTATTGAAATTTTACGTACAACTAATAAAGCATATTCATTGTTGTTTTCATCAAAGATAACAATACTTTTGTCATTTTCTTTTATATTTTGAATTTCTTTAAAATACCACTCGTCCGCAATACTCTCCTTAATATTATTAACACCAACAATATTCCAATATGCATCCTCAAACCCTGCGGGCGTAATAAATTTCACCTCAAGATAATTCGGCATATTTTCCTGGAGATTTTTAAACAGGGATAAAACAGAAGGAAGTAAAACTTCATAACGTATTGATTCATCTTCAACTAATGAATATTTTTTTAATAGTGGATGTTCAGCAAGTATATCAAGATTAGCTTTTGCAACACGCTCATCATTTATTACATGGCGAGATACTTGCTGTAAAAGGGTAACGACATGTGTTGTTAATCGGTTTTCTTCTGTTTTATGTAGTTTATTAAAGAAAACAAAACCTACCGTTAAAATCGGTATTATAATTAAAGGCGCAATTAAAACTATTGTTTTATTTCTAAGGTTCATGCTGATTTAAATATAATAAATTATTTTGTGTAATTAAGAAATATTCTAGCTCTTATCCTGTTAGTTTTTGGCGTCAATTCAGTATGCATTTCAGAATTTTGTAATAACTTTTTTGACGGATAAATGACAGGATTATTCAAATGTTCTTTTGATAAATGTTTTTTCGCTGATTTATTTGGTGTTGCTAAATACATTTCTTCAGCATTTTTTGCGGCCCACTCAGGCTGATTGATAAAATTTAAAAACTTCATCGCTAAAGATTTATTTGAAGAAGATGATGACAAGGCAAAATAATCAACCCATATATGTCCACCTTCTTTTGGAATAACGTATGTAATATTTTTATTATGTTCTGCAACATTTAACGCATCTCCACCATAGACTGTTGCAGCAACTATTTCCCCTGTTACCAAACTGGAGTTTTTTTCTACTGATATATAACCAAAACGTGCTACATATGGTTTATGCTTCAGCAATAAAACTTCAACTTCAGTCAATTCTTTTTTATTTTCACTATTCGATGAATAACCAAGCGATTTCAGACCTATTCCAATGAGGTCTCGAGATGACTTAACCATTAGCACTTTACCTTGCAACTCTTTCGCAGGAGTAAATATCTGTTTCCAGCTTGTGATTGGTTTTGAAACAAGATCTTTTCGATAAGCAATTCCTAATGTTCCCCAAAAATAGGGGACTGAATATCTTACAGCGGGTTTAAAGGTTTCCAACCATCGCTTTTCAATGTGACGAAGATTAGGAATAGACTTAGGATCTATTGGTTGTAGCCAACCGTGACGTTTATAGCTTTTAAATATGGCTCCATTAACTAAAATCAAGTCAAACCCTTTCCCATTGGTTTCGAGTAAAATTTGATCACGTGCATCATCAGACTCAAAATAAACTTCTTTGACTTTAGCATTATATTTTTTCTCAAATGATTTAAGCATATCTTGTGATATATACTCTGACCAATTAAGAATTGTGAGTTCTTTTGTAGCTGCTCTACTGCTAGTATCCAGCACTAAGAATAGAATCAAGGCTAAAATTATTAATCGGCTAAATACATTGTACTGGTGTGAAGTGAATTTACTGAATCTATGCATTACTGTCCCCAAATAATGTCGAAAATTTATTTTTAATAAACATGAATCATGTTTTACACATTTTTCACAAAACCAAAGCAATTCCTTCGCTAAAAATGCCAATAAAAACTTCAACTATGGTTGGGGAGAACCATAACAACTAATTTCTTTGAATCGAATATTTAATCCTCTAAGATTAACCTAGTATATCAACAGTTAAAATCATATCTTTATATTTTAACAATTATTTACTATTTGTAGCAGAATAGTGATTAAATCCAGACAAAAAAGCCTGTTAAATAACAGGCTTTTTTTATAATTTACATCAATATTTTAGTCGTAAGGATGTCTCAAGACCATGGTATCAACACGATCAGGGCCTGTTGAAATGATATCTACTGGTACACCCACTACTTCTTCAATTTTCTTGATATAGGCTTTGGCATTTTCAGGTAAGTCATCGTAGTTTTGCGCACCGACTGTACTTTCTGTCCATCCCGGCATTTCAATGTATTTTGGTACGCACTCTTCATATGCATCAGCACCAATAGGTGGCGCATCAACTTGCACACCATCATGATCATAACCGACTGCAATACGCAATGTTTCTATACCATCAAGCACATCCATCTTGGTTAAACAAATACCGGTTAAGGAATTTATTTGTGCAGAACGACGTAAACATACAGCATCTAACCAACCACAACGACGCGCACGTCCAGTCGTTGCACCAAATTCATGACCTTCTTTAGCTAAATGTGCACCAACGGGATCATTAAGCTCTTCACCATCATAAAGTTCTGTTGGGAAAGGACCTGCACCAACACGAGTTGTATAGGCTTTAGTAATACCCAATACGTAGTCAATATCTTTTGGTCCAACACCGGTACCGGTTAGTGCACCACCGGCTGTTGGATTTGATGAAGTAACATAAGGGTATGTACCATGATCAATATCAAGCAATGTGCCTTGTGCGCCTTCAAACATTATGTTTTTGCCATCGGCATGCATGTCATGCAACATACCAGTAACATCAGCCACCATTGGGCGAATCACTTCGGCCATTTCTAAACCGTAATCGAGTACTTCCTGGAAATCGACTGTTGGTACTTTAAAGTAATTTTTTAATGCAAAGTTATGGTAATCAAGTACTTCACCTAAACGTGCAGCAAAGCGTTCACGATGTAACATGTCACCCACTTTTAAGCCGCGACGTGAAATTTTGTCTTCATATGCTGGACCTATACCACGACCGGTTGTACCAATGGCTTTTTTACCACGAGCAACTTCACGCGCCTGATCAAGAGCAATATGATAGGGAAGAATTAAAGTACATGCTTCACTAATATACAAACGGCCATCAGTATTGATACCGTTTTCTTTTAGCATATCCAGTTCTTTAACAAGTGCATCGGGTGCTAAAACAACGCCGTTACCAATCATGCACTTCACATTTTCACGCAAGATACCAGAGGGAATCAAATGCAAAACGGTTTTCTTGCCGTCGATAACTAAAGTATGACCTGCGTTATGACCACCCTGAAAACGTACAACTGCATCTGCACGTTCAGTCAATAAATCAACGACTTTACCTTTGCCTTCATCACCCCATTGAGTGCCGACAATAATGACGTTCTTACCCATAATTACTACCCATTATTTAATAATTTATAAATCTTTTGTAGGTCAGACTCATAGTG
Source organism: Gammaproteobacteria bacterium (assembly GCA_030593785.1). Lineage (GTDB taxonomy): Bacteria > Pseudomonadota > Gammaproteobacteria > UBA6429 > Thiohalophilaceae > JAGLTQ01. The sequence continues at coordinate 15,241 of JAUVGM010000005.1, forward strand.
CCCCTCTTACAAAATATATTAGAGGGTGTCAGTCTGACATCTAAGACAAAACCTCTCGCTTTGGTTTTGTCGTTGTTTGTAACATTGTGCTTAACTTTTTAGTTTGCGGATTCTTTTAGTCCGCGTCGGCCTGAAGGCCGACCTACAATATCAAAACTTCACTATTTTACTTTCCAATTCGAACCGTCTTTAACTAACTGGCGATCACAGCCCATGTCTTTTGCAGAGCCTGTTTGTCCCGGTAAGGTGCATATTACTCTTTCACCTTGCTGACGTAATTCTGTAATTGCTTTTTGTAACTCAGTATCATTGTCCGCGGGTGCGTAAATGGCCGCAACCTGATTGTTTTTATGGCCAGATAACGAAAGCAGTGTTTTCAGATCTGTACTAAAACCAGTAGCAGGTCTTGCCCGTCCAAAAACCTCACCAATATCATCATATCGACCACCTAGTGCAACGGCTTGTCCACGCCCTGCAACATATGCGGCAAACACCATACCGGTGTGGTAGTTATAGCCTCGTAATTCGGCTAAATCATAGTGCACTTCTACACCAGGCAGACGTCTTTTCAGCAACTCAGCGATATTTGTTAATTCATCCAACGCACTTAGTACGCCTTTGCCTGCATTTTTCAAAACAGTTTTTGCTTCGCTTAAGACAGACTCATCACCATTCAAATCAGTAAGTGCAGCAATGGCAATGGCTATTTTGGAGTCTAATTTCCAGTCTTTTAAGTATTCTGCAATTTCAGTATTTGCTTTACGTTGCAAGCTATCGAACAATGTTGCTTCTTGCTCTTTATCTAATCCCGCTTGTTTAACCAGCTCACGATAAATACCGACATGACCTAAATCGACAAAAGGTGATGCCACCCCTGATTTTGCCAATGTTTCCAGCATTAAAGAGATAACTTCAACATCACTTTCAATACCTGCGTGACCGTATAGTTCGGCACCCACTTGTAGTGGGCTACGTGAACCAGCAAAACCATCTGTGCGGGTATGTAAAACCGTACCCATGTAACAAAGACGCGTTGGTGTTTCTCTATTCAATTGGTGTGCATCAATACGTGCTACTTGCGGTGTCATATCTGCACGCACACCCATTAAACGTCCGGTCAATTGATCGGTTAGCTTAAAGGTTTGTAAATCTAAATCGTTACCGGTGCCGGTTAAGAGAGATTCAAGATATTCTATTAGCGGTGGCATTACGAGATCGTAACCCCAGCTTTCATAAGTATCGAGTAAAGTGCGACGCAATTGTTCCAGTCTTTTAGCCTGTTCAGGCAAGACTTCTTCAATTCCTTCGGGTAATAACCAGCGGTCTGTTTTATTCATTTTTATATGTTTTTATTAAATCAAAATTGTTCTTTTTTGTAACTCTTCGTCAGACTGACACCCTCTAATATATTCTGTAAGAGGGGCGCTACGAGTCTGACCTACAAAGATCAAAATCATATGTTTAAGATGTTAAAAAATAAACGACCGCTGCTCCGATCGACATACTGATTAAACCCATTGCACGAAGAGTACCTTCATCCAACTCTCTTATGGTACTCATTGTTTGCTTAAATGCTTTTGGATTTAGAGCTGGCATTAAACCTTCTATTACCAACACCAAACCCAATGCTATCCAAATTGAATCCCACATTCGTTAATTTATTACTTTGATTTTTTAAAGTATTTGAAAAAATCAGAACTTGGGTCAATCACCATGATGTCGCTCTGCGCATTAAACGAGTTTTTGTATGCGGTTAAGCTGCGATAAAAAGAGTAGAACTCACGATCTTTATTATAGGCTTTAGCATAAATTGCCGCAGCTTTACCATCACCATCACCACGTGTTTTTTCAGCATCACGATAAGCTTCTGCAAGAGTTACTGTACGTTGACGATCAGAGTCGGCACGAATTCTTTCAGCCGCTTCAGCACCACGTGAACGATAATCTTTTGCTACACGAGTACGTTCTGCTTCCATACGTCGATAAACCGAGTTACTGATATCTTCACTAAAGTCGATACGTTTAACGCGAACATCGACAACCTCGATACCAAACTTATCAACTTGAGCGTTAGTCGCTTTAGTACTGGCACTCATGATTGCTTCACGTTCACCAGATATAACTTCCTGAATCGTACGTCTACCAAATTGATCACGTAATGCATCGTTCACAACAGCATACAAACGAAGTGCTGCAGTACGTTCATTACCACCAGACATGGATTTGTAATATGTTTCGATATTACTAATACGCCATTTTACGAAAAAATCAACGTTAACGTTTTTCTTTTCTTTTGTAAGGTAATTTGCCGGACGCGCATCCATCGTTAAAATACGTTTATCGAATTTGCGAATATTATTTATGAGCGGGATATTTAAATAAATACCCGGTTCAAAATCTGATTTTATAATTTCACCTAAACGAAATTTCAAAACCAGCTCACGTTCATCAACAACAAAAATTGACATTAAACCGCCAACTAAAAGTACAACCGCTGCAATTAAACCTGAAGTTTTTATATCAAACATGATTAACGACCCTCCCGGCCACGTAAAAGATCACGTGAACGTGATGAATTATTATCAGTAGAGCCAGGTAAAGATTGCTTCATATTTTGCAAATCTTCTAGGCTGATTGATGAACCTTGACGAGACTGCAAACGATCTAATGGTAAGTACATTAGGTTGTTGCCTTTTTTCACGTCAATCATCACCTTGTTACTATTACCTAATACCGACTCCATTGTTTCCAGGTAGAGACGTTCGCGGGTTACTGCAGGTGCTTTTTTGTATTCAGTTAAAACTTTAAGAAAACGCGACGTTTCACCCGTTGCTTTTGCAATGATTTCATCCCGATATGCTTCTGATTCTGATTTCATTCGAGCTGCTTTACCACGTGCTTTTGGCAAAATATCATTCGAGTATGCTTCAGCTTCATTCACTAAACGTTCTTTATCTTCTCGTGCTTTAATCGCATCATTGAAGGCATGTTGCACTTGTTCAGGAGGCTGAGCATTTTGCATATTTACATTAGTCACAATTAAACCTGTTTTGTAACTATCCAGAATATCTTGCATTAACTTTCTGGTAGCAGTGGCAACTTCAACACGGCCATCTTTAATAACAAAATCCATTTTGTTTTTACCGACAATTTCACGCATGGCCGTTTCTGTCACCTGGCGTAACGTTGTATCGGGATCTCTTACATTGAAAACGTAATCTCTTGCGTTGCCAACTTTGTATTGAACTTCAAATTGGATATCAACAATATTCTCATCTTGTGTCAGCATTAATGATTCATGTGAGATGGCGCCAATATTGACACTACGCACACGGTCAACCTCAACCATTTCAACTTTCTCAATAAAACGGGGGAACCAATGTGGGCCTGGGTCAGTAATACGGTCAAATGCACCAACGCGTAATACAACACCTTGACGACCTTCATCTACGATATAGATACCGGATAATCCCCAAAGAACAAATAAAATAGCAGCAATAAAACCAATACCTTTTGAGCCACCTACAGCGCTACCACTGCCGCCAGATTTTCCGCCTTTGCCACCAAATATACTGGTCACTTTCTCATTCAATTTTTTGAATACTTCATCTAAATCAGGTGGACCGTCCTGCTTATTGCCTTTGTTACCCCAGGGATCTTTAGAACCATTCCCGCCGGGCTCATTCCAGGCCATTTCTTGATTTGGCTGGTTCATTTTTGATAACTCTTCTTTCGACATTTTTATGCTCGTCTATTTGCTTTAAATTAGGTTAATTGTATATGTCACACAAAGGGTGACATTCTATTGGGCTTGGGCTTCAGTCGCAAGCTGATGAGAGGCATGATTATCTACAATATACTGATCAACTGCCTCATATTTGACCAAATTATCCCAATCAGCACGCCGTAAGGTAACATTCATCATCCAGCCGCCCGTTTCCTGAATTTTATCCTCATTCACAGCGCCTGCTTCAAATAAACGTGCATGCAACTTTCCTGCTGACGCGGGTATTGAAAGGATGTGATGAATCATATCTGTATTCACCCGCTCGGCTAATGCTTCATGGAGTAAATCTAGCCCCTCCCCTGTTAGGGCAGAGACCCAAACTCGTATTGGTATGCCTGCTTCATCCCGATCAATACGGGGAGAAACACCATCCAGTAAATCAATTTTGTTATATACCAACAATTGTGGGCGATTTTCAGCACCAATTTCATCTAAAACCAGGTTGACCTGATCCATGTTATCTTCTCTTTCATCACTTGAGGCATCAACCACATGCAACAGTAAATCGGCATCCTGTGTTTCTTTTAATGTTGAACGGAAAGCTGCAACCAGATCATGCGGCAATTGACGAATAAATCCTACCGTATCAGCCAATACCACGGGGAAACCGGCAGGTAATTTAATCCGCCTGAGCGTAGGATCCAGTGTTGCAAAAAGCTTATCTGCGGCATAAACCTTAGCATTGGTTAAATTGTTAAATAAAGTCGATTTACCTGCATTGGTATACCCCACTAAAGAAATAGTTGGGATTTCTGCTTTTTTACGCGCGCGTCGTCCTTGTTCACGTTGTCGCTGTACCTTTTCTAAACGCTGTTTCAAAGTACGAATTCGATGACCAATTAACTGGCGATCCGTTTCCAGCTGAGTTTCACCTGGACCACGTAAGCCAATCCCGCCCTTTTGCCTTTCAAGATGAGACCAGCCACGCACTAAGCGGGTCGATAAATGGCGTAATTG
>JAUVGM010000336.1 GCA_030593785.1 Gammaproteobacteria bacterium
AAATGCGAACAATAAATAATGACAATAATAATGTGAAAGCGGTAGCAAACCAGTAAGACTGCGACTCTAAACTTTTCATTGCCAGATAAAAAAGAGCAAAGTAAGGGATAAGTGTGTTTAAGTTTTGTATCAGTCCTTTGAAGTTACTTTTATGTGAATATTTTTTAATGATTTCTGGAGCAATTTCTTTTAACTCAGCGGGGGTGGTCATTCGTTGTATTCCTGCAGGACTGGTTTATATTTATCCTAATACAATAATATTTGTATATTGATTCGAACCGATATTATAAAGCACTTCAATTGTAAAAAAAGCAGTATATGGCGCATTAAAAGAGAATAATGGTGTGTTTTATGGCTGATATAATATATAAATTCAGAATGTCAGAATGTCAGAATGTCAGAATGTCAGTATGTCAGTATGTAAGACAATATTTTGAAGGTCATAGAGTAGGCGATAGATATTCAAGTTAGTTCAGCTATTATTTATTTTTTATATTTTCCTGATAAATAGCTTGCAGGTACTAATTTATAAGGGATGATTAAAGGTTTTAATATTGCTATTTTTTCATATCTATCGTCATTATTGTCAAATTCTTTGCGCCAGTCCCATAGTGATTGTGCAATTCGACCAAACATATAATTAGCAATGGGACGTAAAAGTTTAATGTTGACTAAAAATCCAAATAGTCGAACTCCCAGCCAAACAAAGAAGCGCACAATGTAATCATATAAGCTTAATTTTAAGCCTAATGCTTTATACGATTCTTTTGAAATTAGTATTGAAGTGATTAATCTTGCTAAACGACGTACATGTAATAATCTAGCAAAGGGTATTAAACGTTTAGCATTTTCTGCAAATGCTTCGAGCAGTGATTGCTGTAAAAGTTTTCCATCATTTGAGTAACCGCGTCTGCGAGACATAATTTGTGTGTAGATAACTTTTGTTTTTTCATAGCTGGAGAATTCAGCAAGTAACCTTTCATCAACACCTAATGTATAACCTACAATATTCCATGAATGTAAGTATGCATCACGTTGTTCTTTATTTATTCTAATACCGATTTTTTTCAACCCACGTAATATTGTGAATGAAAAGGTTAACAAGATGATGGCTAATGCTTCATTATTAATCGGTACACCATCTGTTTTTACATTCCATGGATCAGGTCTTTGTTTTCCATACCATGAACTTTGTTCCTGACGGGAGTCAAAAACATATGCAAGTAAGAAATTATTCGGATCAATATTATTGTCATGTTGGTGATCGGCTAATATTTTTTCTTTGTGTAGCATCATGTGGCGTACAGCGGCATGTATTAATCTTATTTTAAGAATGGATTGAATACCTTTACCTGCCAGTTTTCCACTTTGAATTGTTAAACCACCTTCGCCCATAACATCCGTCACCATTTGTGCTGTTTCAACTAAACGTTTTGGTGCGTCATCAATTAAACGACGGGTAAAGCCTAAGACTTTAGTATCAGGTTGGCAGACGTAGGTCGTGGGTAAGCTGGCACAACCTAAAACCATAATACTGGAAAATAAATGATCCTGAAAAACATGGCTGCCTAATTCCAGTTTTTCAGTATTAATCCATTTTGGTAATGATGTCGCCTGGGAGAAAAACTTTTCAAGAGCGTGTTGAATATTTTCATCGTCAGGAAAATATTTTTGAATAGAATCGATGACTTTGTCATCACTAGGCATACGGATCATATTTTCAAGTTTTTCAACCAATTCCTGAATTGAGGAGCAGTATTGGGAAGCAAATACTGCGATAACTTCATCCGCGAGAGGATCCCCCTGTTGTCTGAAATCATCTAACATTTTTTCTGTAAAAGGGGATTGGCTTAATGCATCCTCATTATTGTTAGGCATGTGTTTTCCTTTGTTATTATTTTTCTATTATAAAATCAAAAAACCGGATTATTTATTCTCTCGCGCTTTTTTAATTGCGATTACCCGTTGCTTCGCAAGCTCATTCTTAATTTCTTTGCCCTTTAGTCCCTGAGAAACCAGTTCTTTTGCATTCAAGGATTTTGCAGCATTAAAAACTTTTCGGTAAATAGCGGGTTGTTCAAATGAATTATTTTCATAACCTGTACGCCCACGAGAGTCTGCTTCACAAGCAAGTAAAAATAATTCAAATCGATCAGGGCGACGAAATGCATCGAGCGCTTCGAGTGTTTTTAAAAATGTGCTGTTTTTTAATTCTTTTGCACGATGATAATGTAAATGATATTCCGTCACTATAAGGGCAAGTTCTCGGTAATCATTTGGAATTTTATAGCGATCGCATAATGCATTAACTAATGGCACACCTCGTGTTTCATGTGCAATGTGTTTTGGCCACTTTGATTTTGCTGTGATGCCTTTTCCCAGGTCATGTACTAGCGCAGCAAAACGAACTTTTGGATTGCTTGATAATTTAGCTGCCTGAGTAAGCACCATCATAGTGTGCACACCGGTATCAATTTCAGGATGGTGTTTTTCGGGTTGTGGCACACCCCAAAGTCGATCAATTTCCGGGAATAATTTTTCCAGAGCTCCACAATCTCGTAACACTTCAAAATATCGTGCAGGAGTTTTCTCACTTAAAGCACGCATTGTTTCCTGCCAGACACGTTCAGGCACAAGTGAATCTACTTCACCGTTATTGACCATCTCTGCCATGATTTTTTGTGTTTCATCTGCAATGGTAAAACCTAAATCTGCAAAGCGTGCAGCAAAACGTGCGACACGTAAGATGCGCACGGGGTCTTCAACAAATGCAGGTGAGACGTGGCGTAATATTTTTGCTTTTATAT
>JAUVGM010000056.1 GCA_030593785.1 Gammaproteobacteria bacterium
ATTAAACCTACTGCCATCCAGATCAACATTAAAGCTGCGGCAATAAGAGCAATCCATAAAATCCAGTGTCGCCAGTTAATTTCTTTTGCTTCAGGTTCTAGAGCCTGTTTATTAATAGCACGAGTTGTGTCTGTTAAAAACAGTGCTGTGCTTATCATGCTGGCATCAGTGTTCGCATTATTTGGAACATGAGGTAACAGCTGATTAGCATTAATGTTTACTGGTTTTACATTAGCACTACCCCAGACAATGCGGTACGGTGCTTGTCCACGAGCAACAAAGACTAGCTGCTGTGGATACCATGATAATTTTACTTCAGGAGTGCCAGAGCCAATCCCGCCACCTTGTTGATCAAAGTGTAATAGCCATTGGTTATCCCGGTTAGGTGAAATGTTGATTTTAGTTTTTTCTATATCTGTTCCATTTACAGACAAACGATAAAGCAATGTTGAACCACGGTATCGCCAGGGTTGTTCATTATTTATTCTGGATAATACCTGAATATTAACAACGGTATTATTTTCAGGGAGCTTAATCTCTAACTGACGGGTCAGTGATTTTAATTGATTTTTAAAAGTATATTCACCTGCTGTCGTTGTCGAGTGAATAGAAATGTTTTTCCAGTTTTGTTTTTTATAAGAGGATGATTGCGTGTGTGTTACTTCAATACTCTCTATTTCCAGACCGGGTTTTTGATCTTGAAATAAGAGTTGTAAATAATTTGTTTTTGTTGAATACACACTAATGGTGTTTTCCATTAAGCGATGATTTTGGTACGAAAGATTAACCAGTGTTTTTCCACTGGCAATAAGTCGCCAGCGTTCAAGGTTGCTACTTTTAGATACTTTTAATTTTCGAATAAAAGAAGTATTGTTAGAATTTTTCCAGGTGATCTTTAATTCATTAACAGGCTTTTTCCATTCACGTAAATCAATAATGTAACCCGCTAAACGATTATTTTGTTCGTTGTTAGGTAAACGACTATGAATATCAATGACTTCACCTTGCGCGTTTCGTTTTATATTTAAATGGAGATTAGAAATAGATTGCCCGGTTTGTTGATAGAGCGGATAAAAAGGCATGTTTTTTGTTTCTGTTTTTTTATTACGCTGTATTGCCGTGCTGCGTAATCCATGCGGAACAACATGGCCATTACCATTTAATACTCGCAGGTCACCTAAATCAGGCCGGCTTATACTTTCATAAACGACAGCAGGAATTTCCAGTTCGTAATAAGGTGTATTTCCATTTAGTTGTGTTTCTGCAATATAGGCAAAATCATGCTCGGACAAAGCCAGAATTATTTTTGGCAAAGTAAATAATAAAATGAGGAGTGTGAGCTTATGCTTCATCTTTTGTTTCCTTTTCTATTGCTTGTTCGTCAGCAGGAGGCACGGGTGAGAAGTAACCTACAACTAGTAATAATAAACCCACCGACATAAATGAAACAATACGTTCAACCGTACCTGTATTAGCAAGGTCAAACATAAAGAGTTTTATAACCACGGCAGCCATGACTATTGCACCTGCTATCCAGATACTTCTCATCTTTTTGCGTGTACCCATGATCATGCAAGACAGCCCCGTGACACTCCAAAGAATGGCAACACCTGTTTGCACCAGTCTTGATTGAGTCATATCGGAGAGAACAAAATCGATATGCCACATATGGTGCGCGAGTCGTAACCACATGGTGTTTAGCCAAAGGAAGACACTGATAGCCAGGAGTAATTTACTGTAATCAAAACGCCAGCGTTGTTTACCCCAGTCTTCAAATTCAAGCGGTAATCGTTGCCAGTAGGTCAAAGCTAATAATTGAATGGCTAAAACAATATCAAGAGGATTAATAAAGGGTACGTATTCGAGTGGTGCTGCTAGCCCATCATTAAATATATTTATTAAGATAAACCAGCCCCATACACCAAGCGCAATAGGTTTAACCGCGACATCCTGGTATTGATTTTTATGTTGCGCAACAGGCCACGCAATTTTTTGGCCGTAGCGATATATAAATAACATGAACAGAGTTGGTATTAAGCCTGTCATCATTAACGGCCATGTGTCAGCACCGTGAACATAGTGATCAACTTGCCAGGTGGACTCGATAGTTATAATGGCAACAATAAACCAGAAGCCAGCCGTATGTAGCCAATTGGTGTGATTCGTTTCTTGCGTATCATACTTTTTCAAAATCCAAAGGTGCGAGGCGAAGGCAATCGTCCAACTAATAAAATTCCAGTTAGCAAAAGGATGATCGTTTTTAAGTAAAACAAAGGGAATTAATAAATATAAAACCGGCAATAAAGTGAGTGCGGGAAGACGAAGTTCATCCCAATTTAATTTTTGTTTAATCCATTGCAGCGTAACCGCAGTGAAGCTTGCAAATATAATAAGGCTAAAGGCTGAATTTATTGATGAGATATTGTGATCAATTTCATTAATACCTGCACCAACCCACCAGATTAATCCCCAGACAAGAAAGGGAATAGATAAAGATTGTTCTTGTGGAATTAAACGGTGTTTGCCCGAGGTTGATTTATTGATATTGACTTTTAACTGCCACGCAACAAAAAGACCTGATAGAGCAATAATTAATGCGCCAATGTAATTGCCATTGAGTATAAAGAGAGGGCCGCCACTGGAATAAGTGATTGAAGAAAAATAAGTATAGGCACTGGCAAGTTGTAAAGCATAACCTAGTAAGCGAGGCAGCAGACGTGATTGTCGCGTGCCTACCCAAACAGCGGCGGCACCTTCTAATGCCCATGTTCCCGATGTCCAGGTAGCATCAAGTGCAAAGGGTACGGCGAGTGTGGCAAACATAACACCAAGTGCTAAAAAGGCTTCGCAAATAAGTCGAAACTCTGATGTTAATCGTTGCCATAAAATAGAAGCTAAGCCGATATAAAAAGCAGCAAGAATGATACTGCTCCAGGCCAGAGCGTATTCAATGTGATTCACCATGCCGGCTTGTAATCCGAAGCCAACAATCGGCACACCAAAGATTAAGGTGCTATCGACATAACCTTTAAGTTGCACTGGTTGACGAATGGCAAATAAAACAGATATAGCAACATACAATAAATAAAACGCAATGAGGAAAGGTTCAGCTTTTGAAAAATCAGCAGGAGTGTAAGAATTTACCCCCCATGCTGTGGCAACAACAGAAGTAAATAAGAATCCTAAGACATTTAATAAGCGCCATGACTTAAACCAGGCGATGCCAAAAATACCAAAATTAAGAACAAGGTAATAACTAAATAAAGCCACATAATTACCACTACCGGTGGAAGTTAATATGGGGGCAAGAAAGCCACCACTTAATGCAAGAACAGCAAGTGCACGTGAGTTTTGTAATACGGCAAGAGCAGCAGAGAAAGCAGCGAAAACAAACAAAATGGCAAAAGCAAATGTTGGTGGCAGTAAATCATAAAGGCGTAAAGCAGAAAAAACAGTGAGGTATAAAACCGCTAATGCGCCACCCTGTAATACAAGTGCATAGCCCGTCTTTTTATCACGTAAGCGCCAGCCTATGACCAACATAATAATACCAACAAGGGCGATACCCGCTAGGCGTAATTCGATCGGGAAAACACTTCGCTCAGCGGCATATTTTACTAAAAAGGCGAGACCAAAAAACAATACCGTTACACCCACTTTGACGATGATGTTGCCGGTGGTGAAAAAATGCTTAACCCAGTCTATTGCTGCTTCAACAGGTTGAGGCAGCGCTGCTGGAATATAAGGTTCTTCTGACCAGTCATTATTCGTAGCGAAAGGAATAGGCTTTATGGCATCATCTGTTTTACTGGATTCTACCGGTTTATCTGATGGAGCAGTGTTAACAGCAACAGGTTCTTTAGTTGGTGCAGCTTTAGGATCGGCCACTATTTCTTGTTTAACTGCTTGTGTAGTTTGTTCTTCTTTTACTTTTTCAGCTTTAGCTTCCGTAAAAGAATGCATGCTGTTTTTAAGGTTGGATAACTCTTCTTGTAATTTCTTAACTTTATTATCCGTGTTTATCCATGCACCAATGGCAAAGCCAGCCAGCATGCCATAAACCCATCCACCATGACGACCAAGCATAGATCCAATAATTAATCCTGCAATTGCCAATACAAAATGCATAGTACTCCCCTAATTAATCCTTTATCTGAGAATCGTATAATTTATTTTAGTAATTTTTAGCCTAAGAATTTTCTTACCGCAGCAACATGTCGCCGGCTTACTTCAATTTTTTCATCTATATCTTTTAGTTCTGTTAAGTAGCGACCTTGTTGATCTTTACGTATTGCTTTTAGTTGTTGTTTAGCGACCAGCGCATTTCGATGAATTCGAATAAAGGTATCACCAAAACGAGATTCAAGACTTTTTAATGATTCTTCAATTAGTACTTCGCCTTCACGATATTTTACCGTGACATATTTTTGTTCTGCATGAAAACAATAAATATCATTAAGGTCTATTTTTCGTACACCACTGTGAATTCGCACACTAAGGTATCGTTCTTTGGTTTCAATGTTATCGTGCTGTATGTTTTGTAATTGAACACGGTTAAGTTGTTTTGCTGAATGTATGGCTTTATTCAGTTTTTCTTTACGCACGGGTTTTAATAAATAGGCAATCGCATGGGAATCAAAGGCTTTAAGTGCATACTCATCATAGGCGGTGGTAAAAATAATTGCCGGTGGTGTTTCTAATTCAGAAAGTTTATTCGCGGCTTCAAGCCCATCGATTCCTGGCATACGAATATCAAGCAAGACAATTTCAGGATTATATTTTTGAGATTGTTCAATTGCGGTTAAACCATTATCCGCTTCAATAATTTCATAGCCCTCATTCAACTCATCAAGTTGACGATGCAGACGTTCACGAGCGAGTTGCTCATCATCAACGATCAAAATCTTCATGGGCTTCTACCTGTTTGGGAAGTTCAAAAGGAAATTGTAGAGACACCTGATACATGTCTTCTTTTTCAGAGACCTCAAGTTTTCCACGGTGACCATAAAGTGCTGTTAAACGTTCACGTACATTCTGCTGTGCTAGCTGGTTACCATGTTGACGCTGTGTTGAATTTTTATCGGGTAATGAATTGGTTAAAGTAAACTCAATTTGTTTATTATTAAGTTCACCTTTAATTTTAATGCAGCCGCCTTTCGTTTGAGATTCGATACCGTGATAAATTGCATTTTCCAGTAAGGGTTGTAATAACAAAGCGGGTACCTGAGCATCATCAGGCACATCTAAATCCCATTTCACTTCCAGGCGATCACCTAATCGGAGTTGTTCAATTTCAATATAGCGCTGACAAAGTTCAAGTTCTTCTTCTAACGGAACTTGTTTACGAGCATCACTTAAACTGACACGAAATAAATCAGCCAGATTTTCAACAGCCATCTCCGCTTTTTCAGGATCACTACGGGTTAATGCGGCAATGGTATTCATGCTGTTAAAAAGAAAATGTGGTCGAATGCGCGATTGTAATGCTTGTACACGTGCTTCCGTTTCTGCACGAATATTTCGACGCCATTGATTCTGGATATAAAAATAGCGAAAAACAGGCCCGGTTAAAATGGCACCGATGGCGATATTGCGGAGAAAAAAGTGTAAATGCCAGCTTGGTGGATATAGCTCAATCGAGTTTGCGTAAATGAAGTAATAGGTCAGCTCGGTGATAATAGCGATTACGCTTAAAACAATAATATAACTGATAATGCCGGCTTTAATATTTGAAAAGCGTGTCAGGTAAGGGCGAAACAAGCAAAGAATGGAGCAACTCGCCAGAGCACACCATTGCACAAAGAGTGATATTAAGCCCAGTTGGTACCAACGCTGTGTCGCGGGAATGTCCATGGGGGCGAGAGCGAGAAAAAAGGCAAAAAGTTCGGCAATCAGCACGACAAAAAATACCGCACGAATACCGCATAAATTGGGTAAAAAAAGTGTATCTGTGTCGGGATTAGTTTTGGCCAAAATATTCTTATTTATTGTTAGTTTAAATTTAGTATAGCACCCCTTTTATATATACACGCTGGGCGTCAAGCGGGCAACACGTTATACTTCGAAAAATGATATTTACCATAACAAGCTAACAGGCAGCTAGAAGCATGAGCGAAACGAGTAATAAGCCAAGTAAAAATAATCCTGCAGATAAACTTTGGGGTGGCCGTTTTACCGCGCCAACAAATGAATTTGTTGAAGTATTTACTGCATCCGTCGGCTTTGACCAGCGTATGTATAAACAGGATATCACCGGTTCAATTGCACATGCTCGTATGCTTGAACATATCGGGGTACTTACCGCCGATGAATGCAAAGCAATTATTACTGGCTTGAATGACATTATGATTGATATTGAATCAGGTCAATTTGCCTGGTCAACGGCGCTTGAAGATGTGCATATGAATATAGAAGCACGTTTAACCGATCGTATTGGTGTCACAGGTAAAAAATTACACACTGGTCGTTCACGTAATGATCAGGTTGCGACAGATATTCGGTTATATTTGCGTGACGAAGTTGATGCCATTGATGCAGAGTTAAAACGTTTATTAGAAGGCTTAGTGAGTCTGGCGACGCGTGAAGTCGATACCATTATGCCGGGGTTTACCCATTTACAAACGGCACAACCGGTCAGTTTCGGTCACCACATGTTAGCCTGGTGTGAAATGCTCATTCGTGATCGTGAACGTCTGGTCGATTGCCGTAAACGTATTAATGTTATGCCGTTAGGTAGTGCTGCATTAGCAGGTACAACGTATCCAATTGACCGTGAATTCACTGCGCGTGAATTAGGCTTTGATGGTATTTGTGAAAATTCACTAGACGGGGTTAGTGATCGTGATTTTGCTATTGAGCTGGTTTCGGTTTCATCGCTTATTATGATGCACCTGTCTCGATTCTCTGAAGAGCTCGTATTGTGGAGTTCAGCACAGTTTGATTTTGTTGATTTAGGCGACAGCTTTTGCACCGGCTCAAGCATTATGCCGCAAAAGAAAAACCCGGATGTACCGGAACTTGTGCGTGGTAAAACCGGACGTATTTATGGTCATCTCATGAGCCTGTTAACGTTAATGAAAGGTCAGCCGTTAGCCTACAACAAAGATAATCAGGAAGATAAAGAACCTTTGTTTGATACGGTTGATAACTTAAAAGGTTGCTTACGTTTGTATGCGGATATGATGCCGCAAATTGAAGTTAAAAAAGAAAAAATGTATGCCGCAGCGCGTAGTGGCTTTTCAACTGCAACCGATCTGGCCGATTACCTGGTCAGAAAAGGCATGCCATTTCGTGATGCGCATGAGGTGGTTGGCAAGTCAGTTGGTTATGGTGTTGAAACAGGTAAAGATTTATCCGACATGTCGTTAGATGAATTAAAAGTTTTTTCAGATATTATCGAGCAGGATGTGTTTGATGTATTAACCCTGGAAGGTTCAGTTGCTGCACGCAATCATCGTGGTGGTACGGCACCGGAACAGGTTAGAAAACAAATCGAACGTTTGAAAAAATACTTTAAAGGTTAAATTATGCTGGTTTGTTCCCTCCCCTTAAAGGGGAGGGGGAATAACTTTTAATTTTCCAGCACCTTTCTCGCATTTTGCATTAGTAGTACCAGATCATCACCCTTGCTCCATTCAGAGTAACCAAAGCTCGCGCTGACTTTAAAGTTATCGGGTAATCCTTCCGGAACAGGAAGTGCATTAAGACGTTCATTTAAATTTTCACTTAGATTTTTACAAGCATCACCACTTGTTTCTGGTAACACCAGTAAAAAATCACTGTTACTAAGTTTGCCAACAATATCTGCCCAGCGAACCTGATCATTTAACATTTGGCTTATGGGTAAAAGTAAATTTGCGGTTTGAGTTTCATCAAGTTGCTCAATATCATTCACTTGCATAATGACGATAGATAACAGATTGTTGTAACGACGGCTGCGTGAAATTTGTGGCTCCAAACTTTGGAATAAAGCCACTTTATTCGGCATACCGGTTACTTCGTCTATTGCCAGAGCTTCGCGTAATTCATCTTTTAATAATTCTCGTTCCTGCATGAGTAAATGCAGCGGGCCAACATCGGTAATATAATGAGCCGTATTACCATCAGCAAGAATTTTTTGGCTGCAGATAAACCATTGATCATCTCGAATCGAATTTGCAGGTAGATGGACAATATTTGAAGATGTGAAAAGCGGCTGAAGAATTTCAGGCAAATCGTTAATGCTCTGGCCGGTAATTTCTTTGGCAGAAATACCAAGGTATTCTTCAAAAGAATCATTTGCCCAGCTAATATTTTGTTTGCTATCAGATAGTACCAGTCCCATTGGGCAGGCTTCTAAAATCTGGCTTAATTCTGCATTGCTTATTTGTTTCAACATGCGAGTCTACTTTCCTTGTTGTATACCATTATTTTTAGTACGGATAGATATGATATTGAGTCACAGTATACTTAATTTCAGCTTGATCGAGAATAGCCGCTAACTCATTATAATTTATGAAGTTTTTATGAGGTAAAAAGTATACCTAGAATTTTTATGTGAGATAGATCGTGTCTTTTTAATTCAGAAAACCACAATATGGCCGCTATATAGGGAATGGGTAAGAAGTTACAAGTCGATAAGGGAACCGCAAATTACGATTTTGCAGAAATCAAACAACGGTTTCTGGATATAAATGATGAACGTCTGAAAAGAATCGATGCTGATTTACGTACTTCGCAACGTGATTTCTTAACACTTCTGCCCCTACTTTTTCATGTTAACCATCCATTGTTACCCGGTTATATATCTAAAGAAACACCCATTGGTATCCCTCTCTATAGCCCAAGTCAGGATGCATTGCATCTGGCACAACGAATCTCACGTAGTTTTGAATATAAGAAAAAAGCCTATCGTAAATTTAATATCGAAGCGATTTACTTAATGGGAAGCAGTGGCACCATAGCCTATAACGACAAAAGTGATTTTGATATTTGGATATGCCATAGCGAATCACTTGATGTGCAATTGGTTGAAGAGTTGGAAGGAAAAACTCAAGCAGTGCAAGAGTGGGCACAAAGTTCTGGTGTAGAAGCAAACATATACCTGGTGAATCCGGAAAAGCTGCGTAAAGGTGAACTTGGTTTTTTAACAAATGAAAGCAGTGGCAGTGCGCTCGACAGTTTATTGTTAGAAGAATTTTATCGTACCAGCGTTTTATTGCACGGACGCTATCCATTGTGGTGGTTAGTGCCACCTGAAAATGAGTTTCAATATGAAGACTATGTTCATGAATTAAAAGAAAAGCGTTTTATACATGCTAAAGAACATATCGATTTTGGCGGCTTACGCTCAATTGAAGCGAGTGAGTTTTACGGCGCAACATTATGGTTGCTGTATAAAGGTATTAGTGCGCCATA
Source organism: Gammaproteobacteria bacterium (assembly GCA_030593785.1). Classification (GTDB taxonomy): domain Bacteria; phylum Pseudomonadota; class Gammaproteobacteria; order UBA6429; family Thiohalophilaceae; genus JAGLTQ01. The sequence continues at coordinate 9,397 of JAUVGM010000056.1, forward strand.
TAAAAGCATATTAAAAATACTTCTGATGCAGGCCTACGCCAGCGAATTCCCGCAAGTAGATATGCTTGGCATGCATTTTAAAAAGTCAGTATATGATGGCGAGTCCGATCTCGATTTGCTCGATCCCTATATTATGATGTTGAATAAAGTAGAAGATTTTCTGAAAAACGCGGGAGATGAAGAGCGTTTGATGCTGGCGAGAAGAAGTTTCTATTTTAAAGTCGATGAAATGATGAGCGAGCATCAAAATAGTGACGAACAAAACTGGCGACAGAAAGTATTAACGATATTAATTAAAAGATGGGGTTGGACATTAGCAGA
>JAUVGM010000083.1 GCA_030593785.1 Gammaproteobacteria bacterium
CAGTATAACTGTCACATCGCTGATGCAAGTCATGCGGGTGATTATACGTTATGCATATACTTGCTTAAAATGCGTGAGCTTTACCGTTGGGAGCAAGATAAAAGCTTCGCAACAAATCTGCCGAATGAAACAGTTGGCTCATGGTTACGTCAAAGAGAAGAGCTTTGGGAAAATTTAGAAGATTCTGAATATCAGGACATTAATATTGAAAGCCAAAGTGTCTCACCTTTTGAATCTGACCTGGTTAATGAAAGCTTACAAGATCATCAACTCATTTACAGTGGTGGTATGGGAATAAATAATCGTCCTCACTTCTTTCTTGCAGACCTGGAATTAACTGAAAAGCATAACGATTATTCTTTATATATTTCGGGCAAAGAATATGCCCGTGATATGTCAGCTCCACCTGCTATGTCACATCAAAATAAAATCTTTATACGTAAAGAAAGCTTTCGTCGTTTATTATGGGAACAACTTGAAACATGGAGATGGAACAAACCCGATAATGCGCTGGGGCGTGCTTTTTCTTATTACGATTGTGATAACAATCTTGATACTGCCCTCGCCCAAATGACAGATGCTGAAGTCAACAATGTCATACAACACGAACGCGGTGAAATACTGGCAGGTGATATATTAGGGAATAAGTGGAAAGAACTCTTATTCGCTCTACCTTATTCAAAAGCTTCTATTATGCTCAGAGCTATCCGTGATCATCTTGCAGATAGTCTTACAACATTACCTTCTCTATTAGCATCAAACTCTACTCCATCATGGCATTTTTATTTTGGTAATTTGAGTAACATGCGCAAAGACCTCTACCCTTCTATAATTGAAGGATATAATGAGTGGTACAAAACCAGTTCATTAAGTAAAATGAAAGATATCATTGAACAAGGTCATGAACACTGGACTCAGCTTTGCCAACAGATCCTGCTTATTGATGAATCAGATGTTAAATCACAGCAAAATGAAATCCAAAAGTTAATCGAAAAAAATCGTTTGTAATAACAACTAAATTATAGCCGTACCAGGAAAATCCATGTCACAACCAGATGTACTTAAAACTATTAAAGAAGTAAAAGAAAACACGTTTATTTTTGAACAAAAAAATGCATTACCGGGTCCACTTTGTGATGACATGATTAAACGGTTTGAAGCCCATACAGATGAGCAATATCAAGGACGTATCGGTCAAACTATTTCACAAGATACAAGCATTAAAAAAACAACGGATCTTGTTGTAAGTGGAAAAGAACACTGGAAAGATGTGGATAATAATTTGTTCCGTTCTATGGGAATCGCTATCAAAGAATTCCGTGAGGCCTATCCTTATTTTAAAGGTCCTTTTAAAGATATGGGCTATGCCATACAACGCTATAAACCGGGTGAGTTTTATCACTGGCATATTGATGGTGGTTCACATGACTTTAGTCAGCGCCAGTTAGTCGCTTTATGGTATCTCAACGACGTTCCCGGGCCAGGTGGAGAAACCGAGTTTTTATTTCAGGATGTCAAAGTCAAACCTGAAAAAGGAAAACTTGTCTTATTCCCGCCTTTCTGGACACATGAACATCGTGCAGTGACGTTAAATGAAGGGGTTAAATATATTGCAACGACTTGGATCGTTTTTGCTTAAATTTGATTAATAAAGATACAACAACCAGTGTTTACACAAAATGAATTTCCTGGATTTCATCACCCGTATCAACAACAACACTTTCAATATGAGGTGCTTTACTTAAAATATATGCGGACATCATGGTCGCCATATTTCTATTTTCATTTTCAATTGCAGTTACTAGTTTATCAGCAGCAATCTGACAGCGTTGTTCGCCATTTGGGTTTTCTACCCAAAAACGTCCCATTTGATATCCCTTATCTAAATCAGCATCTACCTTTTCAAAAAAATCACGAGCCTCAGACAACATAGAGTCGGGTACATTAATATCTATATTCTGGCCGTCTACAGCAACATTAAGTAACATTTTAATTCCTTGAAATCATGAGGTTTTAGCTTTATTTATAGGGTATTATTATACATTACTGTACTCAATAGGTAATCATTTATGCTCATTACAATTCCCGATATTCTGGATAAGCAACGGCTTGATTTTATTAATCAAACTTTAGCGAAAGCCAAATTTGTTGATGGAACATTATCTGCTGGAATGGCAGCCAAACGCGTAAAAAATAATGAAGAACTCGCTGCTGATGATCATCAAATGCAACAACTTAATAACCTTGTTATGGGCAGTTTAGTTCAGCATGATGAATTCAAAGCAGCAGCTATTCCCTTTCGTGTTGCTGCCCCCTACTACGCACGTTATAGCAAAGGTATGACTTATGGTGATCATGTTGATGACCCCATCATGGGTGGTGCCGGACAACAATATCGTTCAGATGTATCTACCACAGTATTCCTAAATGAACCCGATGAATATGAAGGTGGTGAGCTTGTAATCACGACTTCTTTTGGTGAGCAAAAAATTAAACTTAGCGCAGGCTCGGCTGTAGTTTACCCATCATCAAGCTTACATCATGTCGCAGAGGTGACTAAAGGAACTCGCTTAGTTGCCGTCACGTGGACACAGAGCATGATTCGAGATCCAGCTAAACGCGAGTTGCTATATCAGCTTAATCAGGCACGCGAATCGTTATTAAAAAATCGACCAGATGATTTTGAAACTAAGCAAATTGATATTTCGTATGTGAACTTATTTCGGATGTGGTCAGAACTCTAAAAAATATAAGTTGGCCACGAAGAAGAAGGTGAAATCAAAGATTGAGAGACTGGCCTGGGCCACACCAAGAAATACCAGCCCAATCAAAACCTGTCATTGCGAGGCGCGTAGCAACGAAGCAATCTCAAGTTTATGCTGCTTATTCATGAGATTGCCACGCCCGATAAAACTGGGCTCGCAATGACGGGTGTGTTTTGAATTTTTTTCTTCGTGACCTTTGTGTTCTTCGTGGCCAAATTAATATTTTTCAAGCATAAAAAAAGGCGCTTAAAAAGCGCCTTTTTCTTAGTATTCAATTCGTTCTTACGATGTAAACCAACGAGTTGAACCTTTATCAGCATGAGCCATTTCGTCAACTTTATTTGCTAACGCTTGGTATTTCTCAACATAACCGAATAATGGATGACCTTCTTCAGCAGCGAAATACTCAGCAGAATCTACGCCATTTTTACTTTCGTAGTCTTGAAACATTTTTTGCATTTTGAGCATTTCTGCGATTAGTTTAGCTTTTTCACTCATTTTTTAAATCCTCTGTATGTTTGCTTTTCGATTATAGTCGAAAAACTAAAATTTGTTGGAACCTAATCCTTAAAACGAAATTTAACAGCCTAACCTGATTCAGACTATACCCATTTTGGTCTAGATCTGATTATTTTCAGGAATTAGCCAATAAATTACGATTAATAACCGCCTTTACGTGTGCTTTTTGGTAAACCCGCAATTTTACGACCTTGCTTAGAAGGTGTCTCTGGGAACATTTCGTACATTACTTTAGAGCTCACTTTTTCGCCCCAAGCTTTACTCATTGCTTTATTAATAGCGCGTTCATTTGGCTCAGCACCATTAGCGTTAACGTGCTCATTACGTAAAAAATTTACTACATCCCAATGTCTTTCAGTCATAGGAAGTTCGTCAGCATCTGCAATTGCTTGTGCTACATCTAAATCCCAATCATTCGAATCTTCTAAATAACCCGCATCTGTTACTGCGATTGATTTTCCATTTACTTCTAAAGCCATTTTTATGTCCTCTAACTAGAGTTTCTAATATATTAAAATTCTTTTGAGCTGCGTAGCGCGTATTTAACTTCGCGCTATATTAATGGGCGCTTATTTAACCAGAAAACCCAAACAATTTAAAGCCTTTAATCGTCTGAATTTACCGCTTTAATGTCTTTTTGTGGCATAAATATTCCACAACCCAGCTTTCTTCCCTCACCTAATCCGTGTTGCTGTAAACGAACGGCCTCTGCTTTTTCCAGTTCTGCAAGCATTAAACTACGTGTAACACGTTCGCTATTATCAGGAAGCTTAGTTACACGTTCTTTACCAGCCATCATCTTATGTACTGTGATGTCCAGTCTTTTTAACTCTTCAAATGCCCATTGTAGAAAATCATCTTCAACCATACGTCCATCAATCATTATTGAACGACAAAAAGCGGTGGGTAAATCGCTCAATTTTTTAATCGAACTTTTTCCAATTTCAATATCATGGCCGTCAACATTAATTGTTGTACCGACTAAACTTTCAGCCGACTCTAAATGTTCTTTTGGTAATCGTATTGTCATTTTTTGACGGCGAGACAAATATATTAATTCATTAGGATCATTTGATCGTACCCAACCATTACCTGATTCAGCACCGTTTATAGGATGAATGCCGGTAAATTTATCATCTTCAAGCCAGGGTAAAACAGTACACAAACTTTCTGAGAGTGCTTGCATATGTTCTAGTGGTAAACATTTACACTTAATAACAAATGATAGATCGACAATATCATCAGAAACCTGAAATTCTTCAGTTTTTTTATCTTCGTTCCAGTACATAATAATCTCTATATATGGCTTATATCGAAGTAAAAGCAGCTTCGAGTTGCTCTTCCCAATTATCAGGTGTATCTGTAAAAGGAGGTTTTACATCAATACGAAAAAACATCTCACCCGCCTTTCCTTTTTCAGAAACAGTCTTACAAAGTTCTTTAAAACTCTCCATAGCATGTCCTTCCATTAATACTTCACTTAAGTACAACATGTTTTCAAATTCCTTAAACTACTTTAACAATAACTACAGTGACATTGCATGTACAGTGTCGTTAAAAGAGGTCTCCGCTAAACGATCATAATATCGTCCGCGATAAATTAAACGCTGCTGTTCGCCAACGTCATCATTTTTAAATGAAGTACGATTATGCAAAACGTTATTACAAATTAAGCCTTGGCCGGGCTCAAGTCGGTGACGTAATATCCATGGCGAATCACTGGCAAGAAAATCATCAATTGCATTAACTGCTTTTGTTGTGATTTCATCATCATTCCAAATAATATTTCGTTTACGCGCGCTATAACGCATATGCAAAGTTCCTGATTTTTCATCAACAGAAAAAACGGGCCCAGATTGTGAGCCTCGAATTTCTACGCCATTTTCAATATTAGGCGGTATCGTCAACACATCAGTTTTCATTAACGCTGATATATAGGCGGGATCTTGATCTCTCAAGTGTATGTACATCATTTCATGGTCTAAAAGTGCATTTTCTCCACCTTCAGCCGCAGTATTCGCACAGTGCAGAATAATGCCGCGAATTTGCTCTTCAGGAAGATTGTAATAACCATCGGTATGCCAACTAAGTTTCAAGTTGCTGTACGGGATATAGCCCTGCTTTCGGCCACCTTCTATTACTTGTAAAGACGTAATGCTATCGCTATCTGCACCGAGGTTGTCATCTAAACGATTTAATCCAAAATCTTGCCCAATCTTTTGAACAATTTTTTTGTCCGTAAAATCAGATCCTATATTAATAGCATAAATTGCCATGTTGGCGCGAATAAAACATTTGCTTAACTCACTGCGTTCTTTTTTAGTTAAAACAAATGGGTTTTCAATCGAAACCAATAATTCACTCGCTACTTTTGGATAAGTAGATAATTTCCAGGCACGCCATTGCTGATAGGCCGGTTCTGCTTCCGCTAACAATGAAAAAGGTGAGTGATTTATAGCCATAATTGTAGATAAGTTTAAGTTATACCCGTCTAAGTATTGCAATATTAACCTGCCACAGTAAAATACGCCCACGAACTATACGGTATATCCGAGCATTTTACTAGGTTATTTCCAGCCCTGTGTTTGAGTAGCATAAGTGTTAAAGATTGTTTATCGGCAATCCGATAAAGAGTCTCACACTGAGTGCTAATTTAAACATAGGCGAAATGTAATATAGAATATCCAGCAAGGTGTAATGATTAACTCATTGTTTTATAAGGGTTATCTAATATTGCTAGGGAATTCATGTTGTAGATGCAATTTATGATGGTATTTAGTCTAGGTTTCTTATATCCCAAAAGGGATAGATTGAGCTGGTTTAACCCCCCATCAGTGTGATTCTCGTCTCGTGACGAGACACATAAACTGCGTCGCAACTGAAAAAGTACTTTCGTTATAATTTTGCAAACCCAATATGTGGTGTTGGTAAAGTTATAGCAACACAAGAAGTGGGTAGTTCTTATTTTAATAGGAGCTATACTAATAAATTTTTATTTGAAATTTTGTAACGCGCTAACGGGTAACCCGATTTAGGAGAACGCAATGTCAAAAGCAACAATCCATGACACACCAATGCTTGATGAGTTAGAAAAAGGTCCATGGCCTTCATTCATTTCAGGTTTTAAACGTCTTCGTGACGACCATCCAGATGAACGCATCAATAAAATGCTTGGCGATATGATTGGCCAGTTAGAACACTCTTACGAAACTCGTAAAGGTTATTGGAAAGGCGGTACCGTATCTGTATTCGGTTACGGCGGTGGTATCATTCCACGTTTTTCTGAAGTTGGTAATGCCTTCCCGGAATCAAAAGAATTCCACACTCTACGTGTACAACCTACTCCAGGTAACTACTACACGACTGACATGATGAACCAACTAGCAGACAGCTGGGAAAAATACGGTTCTGGTCTTATCACTTTCCACGGTCAAACAGGTAACATCATGTTTATCGGTACTGACTCTGGTCGTATTCAGCATTTCTTCGATGAAATCAATGAATATGGTTGGGATTTAGGTGGTGCAGGTCCTTGTGTACGTACTGCAATGTCTTGTGTTGGTATGGCGCGTTGTGAGCAGTCTTGTACTAATGAACATGCTTTACACCGTCACCTTGTAAACGAATTTACTGATGACGTTCACCGTCCAGCACTTCCTTACAAATTTAAGTTTAAAGTTTCTGGTTGCCCAAATGATTGCCAAAATGCTATCGAACGTGCGGATTTCGCAGTAATCGGTACATGGCGCGATGAAATGAAAGTTGACCAGGCTGAAGTTAAAAACTTCGTTAAAGCTAAAGGTCGTCAATACATGATCGACAACGTTATTACTCGTTGCCCAACTAACTGTATGACATTAGCTGATAACGATGAGTTAACAGTAGACAACAGCAACTGTGTTCGTTGTATGCATTGCTTGAATGTTATGACTAAAGCTTTATCTCCTGGTGATGATAAAGGCGTAACAATTCTTGTTGGTGGTAAACGTACTCTTAAAATCGGTGACTTAATGGGTACAGTAATTGTTCCATTCAAGAAACTTGATACTGCTGAAGATTATGAAGAAATCGTTGAGTTGGCAGGTGATATGATCGACTTCTTTGCGGAAAATGCTTTAGAGCATGAACGTACAGGTGAAATGATTGAACGTATTGGCTTAGTAAACTTCCTTGAAGGTCTCGACATCGATGTTAACCCACATATGATTAGCAGCCCGCGTCAATGTTCTTACGTTCGTATGGACGGTTGGGACGAAGAAGCTGAAAAATGGTTTGAACGTAAAGCTGAAGAAGCTTCTGCGTAATTCAAACACATTATTTTTAACGAATTTGATTTAAAGAACTAGGAGATTAACATGGCTCTTGAAGACATGCGTTCACCGATAGAATCTGGTTGTCCTGACGGCTTCCAATACATGCATCCAACAATGCGCAAAAACTTCGGTCAATGGAAATACCACGAACATCCACGTCCAGGTGTATTACTTCACGTTGCTCACAGCGGCGATGAAATTTGGACTGTAAAATGTGCAACACAACGTATCTTAGATGTTTACTCATTACGTACGTTAATGGATATTGGCGATAAGTTTGCTGATGGTTATATCCGTTTCACTTTACGTTCAAATATTGAATACATGGTAACTAAAGAAGCTCAGGTTGAGCCTCTAATCAAAGCAATTGAAGACGCTGGCTTTATGGTTGGTGGTACTGCTAACTCTGTTGCTATGATGTCACACACACAAGGTTGGTTACATTGTGATATTCCTGGTACTGATGCATCAGGTGTTGTTAAAGCAATGATGGATGAACTCATCGATGACTTTAAAGAATGTAATATGCCTAACCGCGTACACATCACGACTTCATGTTGTCAAATCAACTGTGGTGGTCAAGGTGATATCGCGATCAATGTTCAGCACACTAAGCCACCAAGAATCAATCACGATTTAGTTGCTAACGTTTGTGAACGTCCAACAGTTGTTGCTCGTTGTCCAGTTGCTGCGATTCGTCCTGCAATGGTTAACGGTCGCCCTTCATTGGAAGTTGATGAGAAGAAATGTATCTGTTGTGGTGCATGTTTCCCACCTTGTCCTCCAATGCAAATCAATGAT